>CAZLTJ010000145.1:0-4930 GCA_964562425.1 uncultured bacterium | reverse complement strand
CATGTTCGACATTAAAAATATTTACCGCTTCATTTGCATTTGCGGCTTCGAAAACGGTATAACCTTTTTCTGAAAGAATTTTACATACAATAGTCCTAATCTTATTCTGATCCTCTACAAACAGAATCCTTTCTCCACTTCCTTGTAACTCTTTCAAGCTAATCTCTTTCTCGAAATTCTCTTCCTTATCAGTTGCAAAAACTGGCAGATAGACCTTAAAAGTTGAGCCTTTTCCCGGTTCACTATATACATTCAGGAAACCATTGTGTTGCTTCACAATGCCGTAGACTACAGAAAGTCCTAATCCTGTACCCTCAGTCTCAGCCTTTGTTGTATAGAAAGGTTCGAAAATATGGTCTAATTTGTGCTTATCTATCCCTTTCCCTGTATCCGTAATTGATGTGAGAACATATTTCCCAGGTTTCACATGAAAAGCTTTTGAAACTGTTCCTTCCGGTATGATAACACCTTCGATTTTAATAGCTAACTTTCCTCCGTCAGGCATTGCATCTCGAGCATTAACAACAAGATTCATTAAAGCTTGTTCAATCTGCCCTGGATCTGCCTTCACATATTCGGAATATGTGCTAAAAGCTGTTTCGAAATCAATATCCTCTCCAATTACGCGATTCAACATTTTTCCCATATTCGCAACAAGAACATTAAGGTCAATTAATTCAGGCTGAATCACTTGTCTACGTCCGAATGCCAACAGCTGCCGTGTAAGAGAAGCTGCACTCGATGCGATCCTATAAATTTCCTCAATATTCTCTTTACAGGTCGCCTTTTCACTGACTTTATCCGACAAAAGATCACAATTCACAAGAATTCCTGTCAATAAATTATTAAAATCGTGAGCAATTCCACCAGCCAAGGTACCAATTGCTTCGATCTTCTGAGATTGAAGAAGCTCTTCTTCAAGCAACTTGCGATCTGTGATATCTCGTGTAGTTTCAAGTACTTGATATACATTTCCATTTTCATCGAAGAGCGGATAACCATAAACCTCAAAGAATTTAATGAAACCATCGGGTAAGGAGATTGAAGTTTCTACTTTGGCAATATCTCGTGTTTCAAATACCTTTTGTACTGCACAGATTTTACATCTTTCCTTTCGATCATGATAAACTTCATAGCAATAATTACCAATCGCTTCCTCTTGATTTATATTTTTAAGCTCCAACAAACTCTTATTGGTCATCACTACTCGATAATTCTTATCAACAACATACATCGGATCATTAACACCATCAAACACAGCTTGAAGCTTTGCATTGCTTTCTTTTAATGCTTCCTCTGCTCGTTTGCGCTGAAGTCCTATTGCAATCTGGTTGGTCACAAACTCCAATAATTTCACATCCTTTGTTGTATATGCAGAAACATCATCGTAACTCTGAACTGTAATTATACCTACAACTTCATCGTCGAACTTCAAAGGTACGCCCAACCAAATTTCCGAAGAAGTTCCAATCGTCTTTACTTTCCCTGCTTTGATTAGTTCATCCATTACTTTTTTAGATGCAAGAAGAGGTTTACCAGTTCTAATTGCATAAGCAATAAGTGTTTTGCTTAAAGGAAAACTTGTATACTTATCCTTTTCATCTACTTTGAAAGTGAAAGAAAGATTATCATTCTCCTTGTCATATAATCCCAAAAGAAAATTCGTTGTATCAATGATCTTACTCAGATGTTTCCGGATTGAAACACATAACTCCGATATATCTTTTGAAGTATTCACAGCATTGGTAATGTTTTGCAATACCAATTGCGTTTCTATGGCTCGCTTATGCTCAGTGATATCAACTGATACACCTAACACTGCAGGGATTCCCACAGTTGTAAATGGAATTTTAGTTGTCTCTAAAACAGCAGTATGACCATCGGGATATGTAAAATTCTCTTCTGGTATAAATTTAAGTTTTCCACCATCGATAACCTCACGATCATCTTTCAAATACATTTCATATTCCTCGACAACAGAACTATGTAATTCCTGGTGAGTTTTATTAATCATATCTTCTGTAGTTGTTCCACAACCATCCGCAGTGGCTTTGTTGGCTAAGAGGAAACTACCATCTCTGTCCTTAGCATAAATCATATGAGGAACAAGATCAATAATCTGCCTTAACTGAGCCTTGCTTTCCTTAAGAGCTTCCTCTGTTCGTTTACGCTCGGTGATATCTCGGCTGTATACCAACATACCTGTAAAATTCCCCTGTGCATTTGTCAATGGAACACCCTTGTGCCAAACATCAACTGTGATTCCATCACTCCTCACAATTTTTGCTTCTCCACCAATAGGTTTTGGTTGCATCATCCGAGGAAGCTTTTCACTAGAGAATGGAACTAGGGAGGGATTCACAAACTCAGACACATTCATACCGATTAGTTCATCCCTTGAACGCCTATGGAGAATAGTTGCACTGCGACTACAATTTATAATGACACCTTCAATATCCGCAACAATCACAGAATCCGGTGCAGAATTGAAAAGCAATCGATAACGTTCCTCGCTTTCTCGAAGTGCTTCCTCTGCTCTCTTTCGATTAGTGATATCCTTAACGACTTCGATAACTTTATCGACTGTTCCATCCGGATTGGGTAACGGTGCTGAAAGTAATTCATAACATCTTCCATCAGGTGCTGTCAGCTCAACGCTTTCCACTGTTCTATTTTTTATTGCCTTTATCATAGGACATGAATTACAGGGTTCTTTCAATCCCATATACTTCTCATAACATAATTCCCCTATTGCATCCTCAAATCTTTCCTTTAACATTTCATTTTGAAACAGTATTCTATAGTCGATGTCAACTATATCTATACCTATTTCTGTACTTGATAAACCATCTAATATAGATTGTACTTTATTCCTTTCTGCTCTTAGCTTTTCTTCTGCTTTCTTCCGTTCGGTGATATCTATACCTGTGAAAAGAACACCTGTAGCTTTATTTCTATCGTATACTAACGCTTCCCCTGCGGAGAATAATATTGTATGAATTGAGCCATCTTTCGCATACATGCCGACTTCAAGTTCCAGTGTATGTTCTCCCTTGATTGCTTTTCCTATTCCTATAGCTACGATCTCTTTGTGTTCCGGAATAATAAAATCAAGAGGATTCTTACCAATAACTTCCTTTTCTGAGTATTGCATTACTTTTAAAGCTGTTCTATTGACGTTTTCAATTCTACAAGTTGAGCTTATTACTAAGTTTATTGAAGGACTTTCTTGATAGAGAAATCTATATCTCTCTTCACTCTCCCGCAGATTTTCCAGTATCATTGCCAACTTTTTTTCAATGTTAATTTTTTCAACTACTTTTTCGACTGTACTCAGCAGAAGGTTCCTCCAATCTACAGTCTTTATAATATAGTCTTTCGCTCCGAGCTTCATCATTTCCAGAGCAATCCTCTCGTCTCCTTGACCGGTGATGACAATAAACGGTACTTCCAAATGCTTTAGTGCAAGATTTTTTAAGAATTGTTTTCCATCCATATCGGGTAATTTATAGTCAAGTAATATGAGTATATTAGGATCCTCGAGAATTTTCTCAATAGCAGTCACGCCGTTATAAGCATGAGCAGTTTGAAAACCTGCTTTCTCTAATGTCTTCTGAATCAGGCGATTAAGTCCTTTGTCATCTTCAACGATAAGAATGGTATTTAAGGAAGAGATTTCTGACTTATCATCACCTTGGTGTTTTTTAGCCTTCATGATTCCTCTCCTTGCCGCAATATGATATATTACGATAATTTACAAAAATTATGATAATCTTTATGTTTCATTAATATCGCATTATTCTATACTTTCTCATATAAACTAGTCTCATTCAGGTTATAAATTTAAAAGTCGATCCAAATCTTTCGCTATTTATCAAGTTTGAAAGTAAATTATAGATATTACATTATATTAACAAATACAAAACTTTTCGAAAGTTTTATTAATTATAAATCTGTCGATATTGAGCCTATTTTTCTTTTGATTTCGATGGAAATTCTGTATTAAAAGACGATATGTTGTTCAAGAATATCAACTACATATCTTGTATTAACTTTAATAATTGAAATAACCATCACAACTTATGTTATTGCCTTGTGACCTCTAGTTAATTCAATTAGCTTATCCTTGATTCTGCTGCAGATGCTATGTTATATAATTTTGAATTAGTGTTTATAATACTTTGTAAAAGTATTCACTTTCAAATTTTTAAATACAATTTTTTTATTCACCATCAATTTTAGGAACTTCCACAACCATTAAAAATAAACCCAATTTTCTAATTGCGTCAACGAAATCATCATAATCCACAGGCTTAACTATATAATTATTGCACCCAAAAGCATGGCAATTCTCAACCTCTCTTGGGTCGCTTGTAGTCGTCAACATTATAACAGGCATTTTCCGCAATTCCTTGTCTTCCCTGATCTTTTTTAGCACTTCCACGCCATCGACTTTCGGCATCCGGATGTCCAGAAGCAAAAGATATGCGGCACCTATTTTCCGATGTGGTCCTTCGCCTTTTTGGAAAAGAAAATCCAGTATTTCTTGCCCATCCCTGAAATGTAAAATTCCATTCAGTACTCCTGCACGTTGTAAATTCTTCTCGATAAGTTTTGCATGTCCCATATCATCTTCAGCGATGAGAATAATCACTTCCTTCTTCATCATTTTTTACCTCTATTCTATTAGTACATTTATTAAATATTTTATTTCATTGGAATTGCTACATAAAACTTAATGCCCTTGCCATATTCAGATTCAACCCAGATCTTTCCAAGATGCTTTTCAATTATTCTGTTCGCTATATTAAGTCCCAATCCTTCACCTGAGCTTGTTTCCGGGTTGAGTTGGTGAAATATTTCAAAAATTTTCTTTTGATGTTCTCGAGCTATGCCAATTCCGTTATCCTCGATGCAATAGATAGAATTT
>CAZLTJ010000144.1:0-4999 GCA_964562425.1 uncultured bacterium | reverse complement strand
CTCTATATCTACAGCCATCCTATTCGCAGTATCTCTTCTAAGAACAACCTCCACCTTACCCTCGGCAGTAAGCTTCCCCACAGTAATCCTAATAGGGATTCCCCATAAATCGGCATCTTTGAATTTCACACCTGCACGCTCGTCACGGTCGTCCAGAAGGACATCGACACCTTCAGACAAAAGCTTGTTATACAGCTTTTCAGCGACCTCTTTGATTTTATCGTTCGTTATATCTAACGCAGTGATAATGACCTCAAACGGTGCTATTGTAATTGGCCAAACAATCCCGCTCTCATCGGCGTAAAGCTCGATTGCAGAAGACAGTATTCGACCCACACCGATCCCATAACTTCCCATTATAATAGGTTTCTGAGCACCCTCGGAATCCTGAAACAATGCACTCATCGATTCGGAATATTTGGTTCCGAGCTTAAAAATATGTCCTATCTCAATAGTAACTCTAACTTTAAGCGGATTCCCGCACTCGACACACTTTTCTCCTTCGTTTGTTATCCTGAAATCACCTGTATCATCCACCCTAGTCTCAGAAAGTGTATATCCCATAATGTGATAGTCCTTTTCATTTGCACCTGTTGCGAAAGGCACATCCACTGGATAGGATTTGTCCGCTATAATTTTTATATTATCGGGAGCATTGACAGGTCCAATAAAACCTGCTGGTGCACCCAGCCACAACTGAACCTCCTCAGGATGTGCTGGTCTTATTGGAGATTTCAGGTATTGCGCAAGCTTCTCCTCGTTAAGTTGCTGATCTCCTCTTATCAATATCATAACAGGTAAATCATCCTTTTCAGCGACATATAGAAGCGATTTAAGCATCTGTGCTCGAGGAATTTTCAAAAATTCGCTAACCTCCTCAACAGTTCGAAGATTTGGAGTGTGAACTTTTTTCTTTGCAGTTATTTCAACTGGCTCGAATGGTCCGAGAATACCCTGTGCAATTTCGGTATTAGCAGCATATCCGCATTTCTCGCAAAATGCTGTGCAATCCTCACCCGCTTCAGAGGGAACCATAAATTCCTGCGATCCAGAACCACCCATCATCCCACTCGATGCGCCAACCACAACGTATTTTAGTCCACAACGAGTGAAAATCCGTTTGTAGGCATACTCGTGAAGATTGTAAAGTTCATCCAACTGTTCCTGTGTTGCGCAAAGTGTGTATGAGTCCTTCATAATGAATTCCCGACATCGCAGCAATCCGAATCGCGGACGTGGTTCGAAGCGAAATTTGGTCTGAATTTGAAACCATATCTGCGGAAGTTCTCTGAACGACCTAATCTCGCGGCGTGCAATATCGGAAACAATTTCCTCGTGAGTTGGTGCCAAAAGAAAATCCCGGTCCTTTATTGTAAATAAAATATCCTTCATATCCTGATCCCGACCGGTTTCTTGCCAGAGTTCTGTGGGATTGAGGGATGGCATAAGCAATTCCTGTCCACCGATAGCATTCATCTCTTGTCGAATAATGTTTATTGTCTTCAACATTGCTCGCCACCCAAACGGCAGAAAAGTATATATTCCCGCTGAAAGTTGCCTTATAAGACCAGCTCGAATCATAAGTTTGTGGGACGTAACCTCAGCATCTGAGGGTTCCTCCTTTAATGTGGGTATTAGCGATTTATTAACTCGCATTATTGTGCCTCCGAAGTCGTTCTGTTTGCCCATTATTTTTAACGTGCCCAACGAAAATGTCAAGATAATTCGTCTTATCGATAATATTTATCATTTCGAAGTGCATAATAAATATTGTTATTATTATCTAAGTCAACAATCAGAAAAACCAGAGATTAACCATCACAAGCATCACCACTTTTCATACCATACAGTGGACCAAGCGACGGCTTACATAGAGTTACAATCGAGTGCTAACCGATTAATTTTTCATTTTCATTAACCTTTCGAATTCGATTTTATCTTCTCATCCGATTCCGACTGTCGTCGGATCACCCTCTCCTCAAAGAGAGGATTCAAAAAAGTGCATCGCTTCATGCTACCCTTTCTCCTCAGGAAAAAGAGCTGGGGGATAGAGGGAGTTACTTAGAAAGGGATTATTTATTATGGATCATCGGATAGAACAAATTGCTTACAAAATTTATGTGGATTGAAAAGATATTTAATACCAAAACATGACAGATGCAATAGAAATACCCTGAATTCTATCTGTCATACCCAAATTTTTTAATATATAAGTCCTTTTTAAACCAGTTTGGTCGAACTTTAACCCACAGTTCAAGGAATATCTTTGTATCAAACACTTCCTCCAACTCTTTGCGAGCTGCTGTGCCTATCTCTTTAACTTTCTCACCGTCCTTTCCGATAACTATCGCCTTCTGCCCAGGACTCGACACAATAATATCCGCCTGAATATGCAAAATTTTTGAGTTATCTTTCTTTGGCTCCATCAGAGTTATCTCCACCGCGGTCTGATACGGCACTTCCTGCCTAAAGGACACGATAACTTTTTCCCGAATTGTCTCCGCTGCAGTCTCAAACGGTTTCTGATCGGTTATAACATCCTTATCGTAAAACGGGGGCCCAACTGTTAAATTCTGTACGATATTCTCAACCAATAGCGAAATATTTTCACCTGTTAAAGCACTAATTGGAAGAATGAGCTTCGGTTTTAATAGTGTAGTGAATACATCCTCTATTTCTTCTAAATTTATTCTACTATTTAAATCGATTTTGTTAAGTGTTACAATAATTGGTGCTTTGTTCCTTTTATGAATACCGCTTAATATATCCAAGTCCAGTTGTATTAATTTCAACTCGGTTACATCACAAACGTAAACAATAACATCGCAGTCGCGAACAGCCCTGAATGCATTTCTCACTAACACTTTGTCCAATGTGCATTTGGGATCGTGAATCCCGGGGGTGTCCACAAACACAATCTGATATCTCTCGGAGTGAATAATCCCCAAAATTCGGGTTCGAGTAGTCTGCGGCTTGGGCGTAACAATAGCAATCTTTTCGCCAAGCATACGATTCAGTAATGTGGATTTACCCACATTCGGACGTCCCACAATGGCAACAAAACCGGATTTAAACTCGATTTCGATATTACTATCCTTGTCTAAATGTGTTTTCGATTATTTTGCTCTCAAAACAATCCATCTTCATGATACAATGTAAACCTACTTGCATATCCATAAAGCATCGACCATTGGATTTTCGTCTGAATATATAATTTCAAGCATAAATATCCTAATTCTTTGGATTATCGAATATTTCACATGTGCTAAATTTTTCGATAAATTGATTCAACCGAAAAGAGCAAATAATCATTATAAACGGAGTATTATCTTGTAATAAAAAAAGAGCCCCTTTTTTGAAGGGGCTCAAAAATATCTGTATGTCTATCTCAATTTACCTTGCAAGCGTAATGGTTCCAGTGCAAAGGACTTCCTCAGTTTCTTGCATAATAACTATCCACATATAAACACCTGGAGGAAGAAGATTGCCATCGTCGTCGAAACCATCCCAGGCACGATCTTGATACCTTCGTGAATCTGTTAAATCTTCTATTACGAAGTGACGAACCTCAGCGCCGTGCATATCGTATATATATACATCGCTTGCACCAACCGCTCGGTCGTACATTTTTGGATACTCATATATCGCTATATCATTGATTCCGTCGAAGTTCGGTGTGAATGGATTAGGTGTTACTGCACAACCGAATATCTGCTCAACGAAGAAGCTTATCGATGTATCCAACACGTAATCCACGCATTCGTCGACGAGATCGGTAGCAAAATCATAGGCAATGATCTTAATAATCACACTGTCATTAGGTGCCCATTCTACACCGTTGGCAAGCGGATTAAATGTCAATCGTCCTCCGTTTATTGAGCTGCTTTGCTCCCAAGAGTAATCGCTCGGATCATAATCTATACCGTTTATATTAATGAATATATTGGGTATATCGACACCAGCTACAGTGTCTCCAATGTCGAGGATTATGATTTGATCGCGGAGATAAACAATCTCATACTCTGGAATAATTAGATCTGCCCATGGTGGTGTTATATCCACAAGATAATCCCAGCAATACTCATGATCTATTCTGTTGTTCAAATTATCGATGGCCATAACTACACAAATGTTAACAATCTCACCATCTGCGAAATCAGTTGTAGGTGTGAATATCAATGTAGAATCGTCGTAAGTGAGATTACCGCTACTAAGGTCATAAACAACCTCGTTCACTCTAATCTCCACGCTGACATGATTTACGCCGTCCTCATCAGTCAATGCAACCCTTATCTGCTCACTACACGATGTAGTATCCATAACAGGGAACAATTTCTCAACAATTGGTGGTTCGTCAGAAATCCAGAAATACCATTCATATATAGTATCGTGCGGCTCGCAGTAACTTTCGGTAGGTTGGTCATCACCGGAAATCGAGATAAATACTGAATCTCCACCTGTCCATGTTGTTCCCAATGCTGCTGGGTCGAATGTGACAATATCCGAGGAGTAATCGAAAAGCCCACTGGAGAATGGATACACTGTATTGTTTACTTTCAGTTCGAGCGTGCTCGGATTTATTCCAGTGACGCTATCTATAACATGGACGCTAATGGTTGGTTGAAGTTCCCGGATTACTTCGCCGTAGTTCGGCGTGAAATTCGTGGCTGTAAACGGTGAAACATCGATTGTGAAACTAACGCACACCTCGTAGAAAAGTGCATTACCAAGCGCATCTGATGCATCGGTAAGGCAGATCGTTACCTGCTCGGCGTCGGCAAACTCAGGACTGGTTGGATGGAATATTAGGAATGTGTCGTTTACTGTACTGAAATACAGACCTGAACCAGTTTCTATTCCTATAACTTGTGTTCCGTGTATGTTAGACTCATAACGTATATAAACCGAACTTAGGTCGATTTCGTTGCTCTGACGATCTACCAACCAGAATATCACCGAGTCGCTGTAACAGCCGTCGAATACGCCGTTCTCAGGATAG
>CAZLTJ010000143.1:4103-5021 GCA_964562425.1 uncultured bacterium | reverse complement strand
GCGTATGCCTATTCCGCCATCCCGGCAACTTATCTACTCGGTGCATATATTTACTCGAATTTATTGAGATGTCAATAACTTTAGAATACGATTTGATTGAGCTTATATTAGGAATTAGATAGGTTTGATAGTAAGGCTAAAATTATAGTAAAATATTATCATTGAGCTTTAATTTGCAATACAATTAATCTGAAAAGTAAATTATACCGTCTGCATTAACCCATAGAGGTTTAACATCGGTTAATGTGTTATCGTCATTTTCCCTTTGTTGATTGAATGTTCCTCCTATTGAATTGACAATTGGTGTGGCTCGAGCAAGGAAACTACTGTCACCACCGGAAACTATATCATATTGGAATCTTGATTTTGAAGCGGGTTGATCTATGGTCCAACAGTTTTGGATCGATTGTTCAGCATCGAATAGATCGCTGCATGGTTGAGGATACTCCCCGTTTGTATCGTAATACATTGCTGCAATCTCAAAAATTTGCTTTAAAACTATTTTTGCTTCGCTAATTTTGCTTTGTTTAGCAGCGATCATAAACCTGGGGATAGCTAATGCTGCAAGGACTCCGATTATTACTACAACAACCATCAACTCAATAAGTGTAAATCCCTTATGCATATATTCCCCCACTTTTTCATTTTATTATTTATATACGCAATAAGTATACCACTTTTCAAGGATTCCTGAATTTTCATATTTATATAAAATATAAGGTTTTATGAGGTTAATAAAATTCTTCTGCATGATATAAGTAATTATTTATCATTTCATTTTGCAAATTGCCATAATTATTAAAACAATTCAAAGAGAATTTCTATATTACATATTTTTTCTAGGAAATGCAAAAGAAAATAAAAAAAGAACGAGCATAAAACCACTTTCGCAAGTAGGCAATATTAGCAGAAGAAGCT
>CAZLTJ010000143.1:0-4093 GCA_964562425.1 uncultured bacterium | reverse complement strand
CAGAGACCGGTCTATAGCTTCTACCGGAAGGGCATGTGCATAGAATCCATCTGCTCCACCTGTTTTGACATTATAAACAAATCTCGGTTCACCGGATGGTACATCAACAGGTGCTTCATTCCAATTACCCGTAGTCAAATTGGCAAATAAGTCGTCCACAGCACCTGGGAATACACCATTTTCCTCATAATAGGATGAAGCTGCAGTCCAGATCTGCTTTAAGACCATATTACCTTCTCTTGCTTTCGCCTTAACCGAAGCCTGCATGAATCGCGGAATTGCCAATGCGGCAAGAATTCCAATGATTACAACTACAATCATCAGCTCGATTAGTGTGAAACCTTTACGCATTTTAAACCTCCAAACTTTGGGTTGAACTTCTTTTCACTCTCATGTTAATCAATGTGCAAAACCTATGCCAAATATTTTGAAAATTATAACTCTATGGACAGCAATAAAATACAAAATTTTCTATTTAAATCCAGTGCAATTATCCATTGAAAAAGAATTGTAATTTGCAAAATGCATTTTTTTTAGATTTGAAAATTATAGTTAAAGTTTTCAAACTGTTCGATTCTTTGTTAATTTGTTGATTTCGTTCAACGGTTAATAGCCGTACTTGAAATATGCAGCACATGAACCCTCACTGGATATCATACAAGGACCTTTGGGGTTTTGCGGTGTACATACTCTCTTAAATAGCCCACACTCATAAGGTTTGATAATACCCATTATAACCTTATCGCATTTGCACATAGGATCATCCTCGATATCTGTAAAATCAGGGATGTTGAAGCGTTTCTCGGTGTCGTAATGAGAATATTTTCCTGAAATTCTAAGTCCAGAATTCGGTAAAACACCTAATCCCCGCCAGGATGACGGACATGAAGTGAAAACGTCTTTTATCAATTGCAATGCAGACCGATTCCCGTTTTTTAGGACAACTCGTTTATATTCGTTAACAATACTTGCTAACCCAGAAATAATCATATTTAGAATGGTTTCTATCGCTTTTAAGATATCTACAGCTTCAAATCCAGCTATAACTGCTGGGATTTTGTATTTATCTGCAAGGAATTGATACGGCTTAACTCCTATTATTGCGCTAACATGACCAGGTAGCATGAAACCCTGAATTTTAAGGTTTGGGGATGAAGCAATAACACCAAGCGGAGCGGGAATTGTTTTGAGTGTACATAGAACTGAGAAATTATCCAATTCTTTCTTTTTAGCTTCGATTATTGCACCTGCAATTGAAGGTGCGGTAGTTTCAAATCCAACGCCAAGAAAAACAATTTTTTTTTCTGGGTTATCTATTGCAAACTCAACAGATTCAATAGGAGAGTATGTAAGCTGAACATCATATCCTTTTGCTTTTTCAGACTGAAGAGATTCATTATTGACAGGAACTTGCATCATATCGCCAAAAGTACATATAGTAACACCTGATTTTGCTAACCACAGGGCTTTGGAAATATAATCGTTAGGTGTAACGCATACTGGACACCCTGGACCGGAGACAAGATCTAGCTGCTCACCGAAAAGTCCTCGGATACCTGAACGTGAAATTTCTACAGTATGAGTTCCACAAACCTCCATAATCTTCACAGGTCCTGTGATTTTCAACAACTTTGTTATATTCTTCGTGATATTTGTTATGTAGGAATTCATTTAATGAATTACATACTTAATTAGGACAAAACCACCAATTAGAAGTACAAAAAAAGCCAAGCTTAGTATGTTGAAATATTTATCTATGAAATTTTTAATAGGTTGTCCAAAAATAACCATCAGTGTTGCTTGGATGAAATATCTTGCACCTCTGCTAACTATTGAAGCCAGAATAAAAACAGTGAAATTGATTTTACAAGCTCCAGCAGCGATAGTGAATACTTTATATGGTATTGGAGTAAAACCAGCAGTGGCAACTGCTATTGCACTATATTTCTTATAAAGCATAGATATTTTTGCAAACTCATTCATTGCTCCATAAAATTCAAGCACTTTAATGCCTATTGCATCCATTAACCATAGTCCGATAGCAAATCCCAAAATTCCACCCAAAACAGAAAATATTGTTGTTAAAAAGGCATAATAAAAGGCTTTCTTTCGCCGAGAAAGTGCCATGGGTAGTAATAATATATCTGGAGGAATTGGGAAAAAACTAGATTCAGCGAATGCGGTGATTATTAAAGCCCATACTCCATATGGAGTATATGCCCAATGTAAAACCCAGTTGTAGAGTTTTCGAAGCGGATTTCTGCTTTTTGGTGGTGTCTGGTTTTTGTCCATAAAAACAATAATTCACTGAATAGAAATTATAGAACTTAATTTAAAAGAAAATAATAATGTAACTTGGAAAGATAACTGAAATTATCTTTATAATTCTTCAGCAGTCATAACTTTACGTATACCAAGCTCAAACTCATGCAGTATTGTGTTAATTCTAGCGATATCCTTTCGAATAACTTTTATTCTTTTTGGGTTATCAAGAGGTTTAAGTACACATTGCATTCTAAGGTTAAACCATTCTACCATAAGGTTTTTGCGTTGAAGTAGAAGTTCATCCTTAGTCATATTGTTAATCTGGAACATTTTCATAATTTATTTCCACCCTCACGTCCTCTGACAATGAATTTAGTTTTAATGGGAAGTTTCCTTGCTGCAAGTTTGCACGCTCTAAAAGCTAATTCCTCGGGAACACCCGATATTTCAAACATGATTCTTCCTGGTTTAACCACAGCAACCCAGTATTCAGGATTTCCCTTTCCTTTGCCCATTCTCGTCTCAGGAGGATGCTTTGTAAATGGTTTATCTGGAAATATGGTAATCCATAGTTTTCCCGCACGTTTGAGATGTCTATTAATGGCAACACGAGAGGCTTCAATCTGATTTGCGGTTATCCATGACGGTTCCAGAGCTTTGATCCCAAAATCACCGTAGGACAACTTGTTCCCGCGCATAGCATTTCCTCTCATCCTTCCGCGTTGTTGTTTTCTATATTTAGTTTTTCTTGGAAAAAGCATTATTGTCGCTCCTTATTTCTTTTTTCTTGGACGTCTATCTCGACGCATTCCCTGAGACCTAGGTTTTCGTCTATCCTGTAAATCCTCTCTCAAGGTTTTCTCCCAGTATTCATGCATGCCACCCAACAGATCACCTTTATATATCCATACCTTGACACCGGTTGTTCCATATGTTGTGTAAGCAACGGTTTTGGCGAAATCTACATCGGCTCTCAATGTATGTAAAGGGATTCTGCCATCCTTGTATTCCTCAGCATGAGCAATTTCTGCACCCCCCAGTCTTCCACCGCATCTAATCTTTATTCCTTTAGCTCCCATTCTCATTGCAGACGTAATTGCTCTTTTCATTGCACGTCTGTGACTTATTCTACCTTCAAGTTGTCTTGCAATACTCTTAGCTACCAGATATGAGTCCAATTCCGGTTTCTTTATTTCCAGGACATTAAGCTGAACTTCTTTGTCTGTGATATATTCAAGTTCCTTTTTAAACTGCTCGATTTCCATGCCACTTCTTCCAATAACGACACCTGGACGAGCTGTGTATATATTTATAGTAACCCTTTTTGGAGATCGAATAATTTCTATCTGAGATACATCGGCATTGTCAAAACGCTTTTGCGTGTAGTCTCTTATTTTTATATCCTCCAAAAGATTCTGCTTGTATTGTTTACTACCCATATTAGCAAACCATTTAGAATTCCAAGTTCTTATAACTCCTAATCTTAAACCTATTGGGTTTGTTTTCTGCCCCAAGTTAATCCTCCTATATGTAAATCTTTCTAAATTCTTTTAAATTATATATTAAAATATTCGATATAAAGATAGATTATTTAAATCATATTCAAAGTTCCTTCATAGAATCAAGTTCAATCCATATGTGAGAGAATCTGTGAGCATATTGTACAGCTCTACCTCTGGATATTGGTCGCCATCTCTTAAGCCTGAAAGATTCATTAATAAACAGTCTGGAAACGAATAAATCTTCCTCTTTAACATTTAGGTCTTCATTATTTATAGCATTTGAAACTGCAGATTTAAGCGTTTTGAGAAGAATAGGTGCTCCTCGC
>CAZLTJ010000142.1:0-5100 GCA_964562425.1 uncultured bacterium | reverse complement strand
CCCTATACCCTTTGTTTCTGCAATTAGTGCCTCTTTCCATGTTGGATATTGGGGTTTATAATTATCTTCTGACTGTGCTAATAGTTCGAGTTGTCGATTATATTCTTCTTCGGTTTTTGGTCCTTTTTCACTTTTAATATCAAAAGAGGCTTCCCAATCTTGTAGGGTGTTTACACTTTCGGGTGTAATTCCGCCATCACCACCTACTATCATCTTCTTAATTTCTTCATTGGTAGCATTATATTGTTTAGCTTTTGCAATTTTATCTTCTAAGGCAGTTTCCTTTTCGGGTTCAATACCCATATATTCAAGAAGTTTATCATAACTGATACTCCCCGCTTTATAAGCATTAATCATAAAATTATCTTTAGCAGTTAATGGGGTTGGTTCTTTCGGTGCTTCAGGTTTCTGAAATGTAGGAACGTATCCCTCTTTAGTATAATCATATCCAGCTTCAGGATATTTTTCTTGAACTGCTGTAGGGGAAGTAAATGTTTCAGGTGCAGGTTTATATTTCTTCTCCTGCATTTTCTCAAATGCATTATAATAATTCTTCCCCTTCTCGGTCGTTATCTGCGACCTCACATAATCAAATATTTCCTTTGCATTTTTGGGGTCTAATCCGTCTGTCCATTCCGAAGCTAATTCCAGCCACTGGAAATCCTGTTCAACCTTACTTTTATTCATTGCCAAGATAGCCTCGTGTGTACCCTTGATTCTCTCTTGTACCTCAACCCCTGCCGACAAAAAAGCCACATTTATCATGGCAATATCATCATCTGAATATACGCCATCCTCGCCATACTGCTTTATCATATTATTAAAAAGGGTCGTGCCTTCGGTAATCTTCTGCTGTTCTTCTTCTAACTTCTTCTGCTGTTTCTTTTTCCACCCCATCTCAAAGCCAGATTGAATGCCTTCTGAAAATCCCTTTACTGCCCATCCTAAATAACCTGCCATTTATACCACTTCCTTCATATAGGTGCTATATACCTTTTTAAAACCTGTTCTTCTTTCGATTGCCTTTTCATTCCTGTTTGCCACAAAATACATTTTAACCGCCTTGACCTCTTTAGCCTTACTATTGGCCAGTTCTATAAAATTACTTAATAGCTTGAGGGAATGAGGGTCTATCCAGATAAATAATAACAGTAATGCCTTATTGCCCTCATTATCTATAAATAACTTCAATACCAGACAGCCGTTCATTATCTCATTATCATAACTGACATAGGTAAAGACATCATCTGATATCATATAGGCATAAAGTTTATTTGCACTTAATTTGCAATTCTTTACTTTTTTTAACTTATCGCATATTTCTAAAAATAAGTTATAATTAAAAGTTTGTTTTATCATGCCATCATCGCACCAACGGTTGTGCCGAATAAGCCACCTATCCCTGAATACATGGCTTGCTTGTTGGCTGCCTCAAGTTCCATTTCAGCCATCTCTACATCCCATATATGTTGTTGTGATGCTGCATCGGCTGCTATCTGACCAGCTAATAGCATATTCTGCTGTGCATACGCCTGCTGTAATTGTGTCTTATAGATGTCCATTTGAGCCTGATATTGATATAAATTAGCCTGCTGTTGTGCCGCCCAGGTCTGATATTTAGGTTGATACTTTAATGCACTCATCTCGCCTAAATAGCCCAGGAACTGTGCCGCCTGACCGATAGACTTCTCGAAGTTTGCCATCTTCATAAATTCAGACTGTATCTTGATATCCGTTATGCTTTTGGCAAGAGCAAGCGTGGTATTTGACCTGATAGTCTGCTCGTTGGCAAAGATAAAACCGCTGTTGGTGATGCCCCGCCTTTCCATGTTGTTACGCATGACCCTGATATCTTCCGCCTGTTTTGCCTTTAAGGTATCTGTGACCTGCTGGGTCATCAGGGCTTGCGTTTCTTCGGGGATGCCCTGCGGATTGGTCAGACCTTCGCTGATTATCCCCTGTAACTGTTCCTGCCATGCCTGCTGATTGGGTGATATCTCAAAAGCGGGTGCGGGTGTAACTGCGGGTGCGGGAACGCTGACATCACCGATTGCCGGTAAGGCTGCGGGTGCAGGCACTATCCCTCCCGCTGCTGGTGTCGGTGTAGCCTGTGCATTTGCCCCGATGTTGTATCCCTGACTATTGACCCAGTCCGTGTATTCTTGATGTGCACCTGTTAGTTGTTCGGGTGTGGTGGTTGCCCCCGGATAATTTTCTGTTAACCATTCCTGATAATTAGGAATATTGGTTGCTGGTGCCGTTCCTGTCGCTGGTGCAGGCGTAGTTCCGCCTCCGCCTTGAAGTTCTGCCATTGTGTAAGGCTTTCCCGTAGAGGGGTTTAGATAGGTCGAAGCAAGTAATTGACCGTTAAGATACCAGCCAATACCGTGAGATTTCGAAGGGTCTTCAGGGCAATTATATGCCGTAGCATACCAACCTGAAACTCCTGCCATAATAAATCATCTCCTTAAATAAAATCCCCCCTTCTATAAAATTATTTCTTTACTGTTATCTCGCCTTGATGTCCAACTTAAGTGTAACCTGCACACTCAATCTTGCCCTTGCCGTTGATTCAAATTTAAGCAGTTTATCGCCTGAACCTGACAGGAGAGAAGTAATATCCACATCCGTTTGCTTGGTGGTATATCCACCGAAGAAGATAGCATTATAGGAAATCCCCTCGTTCTCGCTGACATAGAACTTGATGGTCGGTGAATTATCTTCCTCGTAGATACCAAAAGACTCATCACCTGAATTATCACTATAAGCCCTGTATGGACGTATCCAGAAGGATACCTTTACCCATACGATTTTCGCCATCTCGCTGGTGATATTAAAATGCACATACAGGGGGTAGCTGTCATCGAGGTTGTCCTGACAATAGATGGTAAAAGCATCACGGAACTCGCTTATATTGGCAGAACGGAGACCGCCTTCCAAAGTATCTTTTATTTTCTGTAATGAACTATTTATGCTTTGTTCATCTTTTTTTTTAAAATCTTCAAAATCAAAAGGCATTATTCATTTATTCCTTCTTTATTATTTTTTCAAAACATATTTATGATTGATTTTATCTCTTAATCTTTCTTTTCTGGCTTCTAATTTGGCTTCTAATCTTTCTTTAAGTTCCCCAGACACTTCATATTTTTCTTTTTTAAGTTTCATAATATCCTCCTTTTTTATTTATTCATTTTCCTCCGCGAAGGGTTCTTCCTCGTAACAAATCATCATTCCGTGAATTTCGAAATAATATTTATCACTCATGTAGGGTCGGGGTTTGAAGGCTCTTGCCCTCTTACCGCCACTGCCCAAACTGATCCGATACCATTTAGTCGTATTGGCAGTTAAGGTTTTAGTGGCATAAGTTTCTTCGCCATTATCAAGGGTATAATATAATCGGAAAGCCGTTCCCGTGGTGGTTTTAATCTTTACGGAGACTGAATACCATTGTTTGTAGACTTCGGGTTTGCCCCTATCCAGCGGTTCGATATCATCATAGGCAGTAATCGCCGAGCCGTCATCATCAAGTCCTGAAAAGACAGAATAGATTTGACCAGCGGTGTTACTACCGCCCTTTAACTGTAATCCGTCAGTGCCCCTGTCCCACTTCGAGAAACAGCTAAAGGCAAAGGAATATACGCCATAGGTATAATTTTTCAGGTCAATCCAGATGGTTTCAGTCGGGTAAGTCCCGCCTGTCTTGGGATAACAGAGGATATATTTATCTTCCCAGTAGGTTGCACAGGATAAGTAGGCAGCACTATCTACGATATTATTTTTGATATATTTATTAAGCGCTTTGCTGAATATCCCTGTAGTATCCCCGTTAGTCCAATTAATCCCGTTATAGCCTAAATAGACTGCCAGATTATCACAGTTGACCAGACTCCGTATAGCAATACATCCTTCGGTCGAATAGGCGTTTTTAAACTCAAAATTATCCTCATCCGTACCTGTCCGCCGTTCAACGGAATCCTCCGTAAATATAAGGAGTTCGGTCAGCAGTTCCATGATGCCTGTTATCTTCTGGCTGTTACCCACTCTCTGTCGCCAGGTGGCAGGGAAGTATTCCACGTCTGAAATATGGGAAGGATAGACATAATCATTGTAGGCTACATTCAATCTCTCCCTGCATTTGGCAATCAGGTGGGAGGTGGTTTCCGGTGCGGTATGATTAATGGCTACCGCACTTTTTAAAGTGTCATCGGCTTGGGATGAAACATAGGTCTCTGTAGTGTTATCCGCCACTTCCCCGTCATAATAATAAATTGCACCTGCAAGGGAAGTGCGGTAGATATTTCTTGACACTATTTTAGCGTCAGTGGAATTAACAATGGTTAAAGTAACCACTTCCTCTGCCTCGACATCAATGGCATCGGAAACAGGGGAAGGGTTGCCCTCATAACCATCTTCATCTACGTAGGTATAGCAAAACCTGTAATTTCCTACGCCCAACGAACCGCCTGAACCTCCGCCTACACCTGTCGGTTTGGCAGCAGGTGGAGCAGGACATACCGTCCTGACATTGGCAAGGTCATATTTAAAGACCCCGTCAGCACCGTTCAAAAAATAGCAGGTATTAAGGAAATCACAAAAATAGGTGTCAGAATCAGCGGTTAGACCCGATTTGATTGATATGGCACTCCATACTACGGTAAAATCAGAAGTATAATAAAGATAGTCAATATAAATCTTGACTGAACTGGCATTGGTTGCATCTCCAAATCGAATCACATCACTGCAAGAACTGGATGAAACTGCCCATTCACCTTTATAGGTGTCATCGATATATAGAGTTCCAGTGGTACCGAGAATAACTATTTTATATATATGGTAAGCATCGGTCGTATCGAAATCACATATTTTAGTTGTAACACCTGTAGATACATGATAGTCATATATAGCATCTGTGGAAAAAGTTACAGTAGCACATAAGTTCTGTGAACCATCAAAAATCCTAATCCCAAATGGCCAAGTTCCTTCACCAGAAATCATCTGTGCTTTAAATTGCATAAGAAAGCCAGTAGAAAAATCAATATCTGGCGTTCTCTCATAATAACAAGTTCTTGCAACAGAGGCAGACGTATCAATGGTTAATAT
>CAZLTJ010000141.1:0-5200 GCA_964562425.1 uncultured bacterium | reverse complement strand
GTCTAATATTGATTGAATCAAGGCGATAGCCTTCTCATATATATAGAAATTATTAGTTGAAACTAAAAGTACTATTTAAAAAGTCATTGTATTTGTGGTTTGTGATACACATTATTTTAAATTGAATACGCAGAATGAAAGAATTTAATGAAAAGATTTGCTAATTTGAAATATATTTTGAGAATAAGTGTAAAAAGGGATTTCTTTTTTAGTCTGATTTTTAAATAATGTATTGCATTAAACAGTTATACATTATTGTTTTAATGAAATGATAAGTTGAGGAAATATATGCGGAATATAATTATTAATTCTTTAGTATTATGTTTTATTACATTATCGAATATCTCTGGTGATGTTATCATTAATGAATTCGCTGCTTCAAACTATGCATCTCTTCGCGTAAACGATTCTTACCCAGATTGGATTGAATTATATAATACAGCAGACACAGCAGTTGATATTAGGGGATATTTTCTCACTGATGATTCGAGTAATCCTTTTAAATGGTTTTTTCCACCTCGTTCAATTGAGCCTTACGATTTTATAATCGTCATTGCATATGGCGAAGATACTTCATTTGGAGATACACTTTGTACGAATTTCAAATTAAGTCGAGATGGTGAATTTCTCGGTCTATATGATCGTTGGGGTTTTCCACTAGATACAATTACCTTCGGAGCACAATATCCTGACAAAACATTCGGTCGACCCTTAGGTGGTCTTCATGTATGGAGATACTTAGAAAATCCTACTCCAGGAAATCCAAACGATTCTATTTGGGGTATGGGTATCACTCCTGAACCACAAATATATCCTCTGTCAGGATATTATATGTCACATCAGGTTGTACAAATTACTGGAACAGGAACTATAATGTATTCGACAGACCTATCACCACCGCTTGATTCTGGAACGGTATATGTTTCATCGTTTACAATCGATACAATCACAGTTGTTCGTGCTCAAGCCATAGAACCTGGTAAATTACCCAGCAAAGTTGTTTCTAGGACATATGTTTTCGATTCGGAAGCAGATGTCCCAACAGTGTTTATCACAACGGACTCTCGAAATCTCTGGAACGATACTGTAGGCATATATGTTGTGGGTCTCGATTCACTTAATCCTAATTATGAGGGAAGAGGACGAGGATGGGAGCGAGTTTGTCAAATAGAAATTCTTTCTAAAGAAGATACGATTACAGTTTTAAATGCAGGTTTGAGAATACATGGTAGTAGTTGTCGAGGTTTAAGAAAGAAACCTTTTAGAATATCTTTCAGAGGAGAAATTATTAAAGAGAGGGTCATTCCTTGTTTAGAAAGAAAAAATTACTCGCAGATTGTTCTAAGAAGATATGGAGGAGATTATAGAAGCAAAATGCATACTTCACTAATGCAAATAATTGGGGAACAATGTAATACCGCAATATCTCACTTTTCACTTGCTCATCTTTATTTAAATGGAAAAGGTTGGGGTTTTTATTATCTGAGAGAATACATCGATGAGGAATATTGTAATTTTCATTTTGGTGAGGGTGAATATGATGTTGTTGATCGGGAAATTGCTCGTTATGGAAACGATTCAGTTTGGGTGGCTACAAAAGATTTTTTCAGACTATGTGATTTATCGAATGATAGTCTTTTTTCAATTGCGAAAGATATGTTAGATGAGAAGAATTTTATGAATTATTTTTCTGTCTATATTTGGGGACAAAATTACGATTGGCCACATAATAACGATCTTAAAGTTCGACTTCAAAAGCAAGATCAACAATGGAGATGGGTTATATGGGATGCAGATGATGCTTTAGGTAGAAGGTTTGATACATTGTTTTTAATAAGTGATAATACATTAGAAAAAGCGATGAGAGGATCACGCATATTTTATGAAATATTGGCTAACGATAATTTTAAGTATCTCTTTATTAATCGGCTTGCAGATTTAATGAATACAAAACTTAAAACTGATCATGTAATCGGTATTATTGATTCATTTGAGGAAGTATTAGAACCCTCGATGGAATTCGAACACAAATGTTGGTGGTGGCCTTTATACAAATGGCATGCAGCTGTGGATTCGATACGGTTATTTGTTATGGAACGTTGTTATTATGTTCGTGGTCATATTATAGAATGTTTCGATCTTGACACAACTGCCACAGTCTACATTGCACGGTGTAGTGGTGGAAGAGTGGCACTCAACACACTGCCGCCGGATTCTGTGGAATTTGAGGGTATATATTTTGCAGGAATACCAATTACATTGAAAGCTATTCCTAATCCTGGTTATAAATTTAGCAGCTGGAGAAATGATTCAGTACCAGATAGTTTTAGGGTTGAATGCGATCCCGCTGGAGGTTTGGAAGTCGCACCGTTATTTGTCCCGTATAGTATGTCCTATGATGGACTTACAATTAATGAACTTATGGCAATAAATGATTCAACGATATGCGATTCTGTTGGAGAGTTTGATGACTGGTTTGAGTTATATAACTGTTCTACTGATACGATAAATTTAAACGGATGTTGTGTAACCGATGATCCTTCAGATACCTTTGAATATTGTTTCGATGAGGATATTTTACTTTTACCTGAGGAATTTAAACTCATTTGGTGCGACGACGATACGGACCAGGGTATAATGCATATGCCTTTCAAGCTCACAAGTCGTGGAGAATGGGTGGGAATATTTGCACCACCTCTATTTGGGAGTTTCTTAATCGATTCATTACGATTTCCAGAATTAGGTGCCGATATTAGCTATGGCAGATTTGAGGAATGTATCGACAGTTTTGGAATATTAGACTATCCGACACCATTAGCATCGAATGAATCTACATGGATAAGTGAAAATAAAAGCTTGCCTGAAGCAATGAATTTAAGTGTAAATCCCAATCCGTTTAATTCGGTATGTCAAATTACAGCACCAATCGGCTCGAAGATAGAAATATACAATTTGCAGGGAAAGCTTGTCTGGGAATCGCAATTACAAAAGGAACACATCAATAAAGATGAAGAAACATTCTCTTCACGAGGTGAAGGATTCACGATAAGGAGTTTTATCTGGCAACCAGATGAATCGATTGGGAGTGGTGTGTATTTGGTCAGTGTAAGCTTTGGGAAATGGAAATTGTCGAAAAAAGTAGTTTATTTGAAATAATTTTTGTAATTATAATTTACATCTTGACAAATCCTTTTAAGTAAATTTATATATTAATACAAATGGGGGGTGCAAAAACCCCCAGGAGGATTTGTCAGCTGTGTTTATCTACAATAAAATTGTTACCGACCTAAAAACAATCTCCTTAATAGGGAATTTACATAAAAAATCTGTTTCAAAATCCTCAATTTTTATTAACTTTTTAACCGGAGGTTAAAAACCTTCAGGAGGTGTATTGTGTTTAAAAAGATGTTATTTGTCATGACATTCCTTGTGTTGGTAGGAATGTCGTGGGGTGCTAGTAATACATATCGACATAAGTCGATAGGTGATCCAATGAAATGGGCCCTTGAAGTATTTGTCCCTGGCATAGGTTGGGTATATTATGCTCCTGCTACAGTTCCACCTGGAATAGGTAACCCTTATGATGTTAGTATGGGTGGACCGGGAAGAACTTTACCTTGGGAAAAGCTATATGATATGCCGGGTGCAACGTGGATTAGTTATCATTCATCGGCTTTGAGCGTTTTTTCAGGATGTGTTCCATTCCCTCCAATTACATGTTTACACCGATACACCTTATACCAATTCGTTATTCCTGATACTATAACGAGAGCCACTGCATGGTTTTCAGTTGGTGATCATATAGCTGCTATCGATATGCGAAATCTGAGAACCGGGGTTGCAACTAGGGTACCAATGCCAGGCGCAGGATTTTCAGGATTTACTCAGTTGCATCGATTGGACTTGACCGATTTCTTCAGAGATGATCTTACACCTGACGCCTATCAGATGGAGATATATATATTTGACATTACCCCACCTTACACTGGTCTGATCTTCTATCTTTCGTTTGATGAAGATGATGAAGTTGCTACTTATACATACAACTTTGACAATGGTCCAAATTGGCTATCATTTCCATTCTATTATGAGGGGGTTGTAGCATTTCCAACAATTGCTACGATTTTTCCAGCTGCGGATTCTGTAGAGTGGACTGTACCCGGAAGTCCTCCATCGGTAAATGCTCCTGGAGCCGTTTCTCTCTATGGTGCATACGGGGATACAATCAGAACATATACTGTGAAAATTTATTTTCCACCTCCACCACCAGTAACATTTGATTATAATGTGGATGGTACATCTATATGGGAGAAAAGATATCTCGACATAAATAGTGACGATGATTTATATTTTTCCTCTGTCGATTGTGTGATAGACTGGCCAGAGATGAATTCCCCAGACGATATTCCTGAGGGTACAATAACACGAGGTAATACTGAACATGCTAGGTATGATACATGGAATAATCCTACTCCGAATGTCATACCTCAAAATGGTTATCGTTCAACACCTGATGTTACTACTGATCGTCCTTATCATTTAGATATAATATGTCCAGGGATGCTTTGTGGCTCACCAGCTCTCGGGATTATTTATGAAAGGATATCGTATCCGACGCCTGAAGCTACATGGGCAAGAATTCGTTCGTGTATGGCTTTGGTTCATGTTCCAGATTCGTTAGTGAAATTTTATTCCACCGATACAACGGATTCATTTAGAAGTTCACCCAAAAAGACAATAGAAGTTCCAAAATCGATTGTTCTTAACGTTTATCCCAATCCATTTAACGCGGTAGTTTCAATCGTTTTATCGTTACCTAATGAAAAAATAGTTCATCTTGCGATATACGATTTAAAAGGCAAAGTTGTAGAATGTCTTAGCGATGGTAAACTCCCCACTGGCAATCATGTGTTTACATGGGATGGTTCAGCGGTATTAGATGAAGAATCCACGAGTGGCGTATTCTTTGTTAAGGCTATAATCGATGAAGAAGTTATTACAAAGAAGATACAGTTGGTTAAGTAAAGAGAGTTATCGAGGGTGGTGAGATATTCATCACCCTTTTTCCTGTATAGGAGTTATATTATGAGAAGAATTTCGATTTGTTTATATTTTCTAATCGTATTAAATCTGGTTCCTGCGATTACTTATGATTTAATTAATTCTGATGTAAAGATATTAAAAATCATCGATCTTACTA
>CAZLTJ010000140.1:0-5209 GCA_964562425.1 uncultured bacterium | reverse complement strand
GGAGAAATAAGCGACATCGTGAGAACAAAAATCGGTTATCATATAATTAAACTCCTTAACAGAGGAGCAAACACCGTTGAACTTGCACATATTTTTTTAAAGCTCCCCGATGCTGAATCTGCAGCAATATTCGTTGCCAATGCAGTGTATGATTCCGCAATCTCGGGAGAGGAATTTTCTACTTTAGTTAAAAATCATTCCGATGATTCAGTGTCTGCACAGAAAGGTGGTGAGCTTGGATGGGTTTCAGCAGAAGTTTTTCCGAATGAAATTCTCTCTTTGGTCGATTCTGCTGGTGTTGGTGCTGTCATTCCACCTTTGCTGCAACCCGAGGGCGTAGCGATTTATCGCATTGCGGATGTAAAAGAGTCGCATCCACTTAAACTTGAAGAGGACATGGATGTAATAAGGGAATTTGCAAGACAATGGAAATTCAATCAAAAGCTCGATAGAATTATCAATAATCTAAAAGAAAACATTTATGTCGAAATTAAAGATAATAGATTCAAACCTTACATAAAATAGTTTGCCTTCAAATTATTCATTAGTTAAAATACACACTGGTTCTAATCGGAGCAAAGATGAAACTTCAGGAAAGAGATACTTCGCCAATAAACAAAGTCTTGGTCATTATGCCAACGTATAATGAGCGCGAAAATCTTGAAAGAATTGTTCCAGAAATAATATCTCAAGACTCAAGAATTGATATGCTTATTGTTGATGATAATTCACCAGATGGAACTGGTTCGATTGCTGACAAATTTGCTAAGGAAAATTCTCGAATAAAAGTTATTCATAGAGAAGGTAAATTAGGATTAGGTTCGGCTTATGTTTTAGGTTTTAGATATTCTTTGAAGAATGATTTCGATCTAACTTTTACAATGGATGCAGATTTCTCTCATCCAGTCGATAAACTACCTGAAATGATTAGCACAGTGGAACAAGGATACGACCTTGTTGTAGGTTCAAGATGGGTGGAAGGTGGAGGAACTGTGAATTGGCCAAGAAATAGAGAAAGACTGTCACAGACTGCTAGCAAATACACTAGAATTGTCACTGGATTACCTGTAAAGGACACTACTGCGGGTTTTCAGGCTTTTAGGAAACGTGTGTTGGAGAAAATTGAAATCGATGGCATGAAATCTGATGGGTATTCATTCCAGATTGAAACAAAATTCAAAGTTTGGCGGAATGGCTTTAGATTAAAAGAAATACCTATTATTTTTAAAGATAGGGTCATTGGTGTTTCAAAATTGAGTAAAAGAATAATTTTTGAAGCTTTTTTTATAGTTTGGTGGTTGAGAATTTCATCAATTTTCAGTAAAGCTTAGTTTTTTTGTATTGGGAAGGATATGGCAGTAAAAGAAATTCAAAATTTAACTTTGTTTGCACCGGAACCAAAGTTCACGGGCTCTTTTGATTTAGCCATTGTTGTCGTGAATTACAGAACGAAATTTCATTTGAAAAGATGTCTTAAATCAATTGAGAAGTATCCGTTTTACCTTGGAAATACAGTTACTGTTGTTGTGGATAATTTTTCTGATGATGGAAGTGTGGAAATGGTTGCGGAGGAGTTTCCTACTGTGAAGATTATCCCAAACAAGAATAACCATGGATTTGCTAAAGGATGCAATCAAGGTATCCAATCAGTTCAAGCTGAATACTATTTACTACTGAATTCTGATGCTGCTGTTTTGGAGGATACTTTAAATATTTTAGTTAATTACATGCGGCAAAATCCGGATGTTGGAGCTTCTGGGGGATTAATTTATATAGATAAAGGGGGTATTCAACCTTCGACACTTGTTTTTCCTAAATACTCTAATCTAATCTTTTCCCGAAGAAACATTTTCACCAAAATTCCTAGAATTAAGAAAAAAATGAAGGAATTGAGGAAAGTTCCTGAACATTTGAAGGATGTCCCAGCTCTTGCTGGTGGTTTCATTATGATGAGAAATAAAGCGCTTTCTGAGGTGGGTCTTTTGGATGAGAGATTTTTTATGTATCTCGAAGATATGGATATCTGTAAACGATTGCACGAAGCAAATTGGAGAGTGGTTTTTATACCTGAAGCAAAAATTATCCACACATGGGGAGCATCATCGAACCTAAACAAAGAAAAATCCTTTTTCTTCCATCATATATCTATGTATAAATATTTTCAAAAGCATTTCCCATTATTATTGCCTTTGAATATTGTTTTACTTATAGGTTTGCTAACTCATTATTCTGCATGGTTTATTTTAGGAAAAGTTAATGGGTTTTCTTTCAATGGTGATTCTCCTACATTTCAAGATCTCAACGAAAAAATAGCGAAACCCAAAGAGGATAAAGATGTTCTGGATCGCAAAAGCAAATGAATATGTGGGTATGGAAGTTGAAGTTAGAGGTTGGTTGTATAATAAGCGTTCCAAAGGGAAAATTATTTTCCTGATCATTCGCGACGGTTCCGGTTTTATGCAAGGGGTTGCTGTTAAGGGCAAGGCTTCTGACAATGTGTTTGTATTATACGATAAGTTGGGTCTTGAAAGTTCTTTAAAAGTAAAGGGAATAATTCAAAAAGATAGTAGAGCACCCGGTGGTTATGAGCTTGAAATATCGGATGTTACTCCTATTCAACTGACATCTGACTATCCTATCCAAAAAAAAGAACATGGTGTAGCATTTTTAATGGAACATAGGCATCTTTGGCTTAGATCGAAAAAGCAGCGAGCTATTTTACGTATCAGAGATGAGATTGAAAGGGCAATAATTGATTATTTTCATGATAACGGTTTTATTCGAATTGACACACCAATACTAACTCCAACCGCAGCGGAAGGAACAACAACGTTGTTTTGCACAGATTATTTTGACCTTGGCAAAGCATATCTTGCTCAAACTGGGCAATTATACCTTGAAGCAGCAATATTTTCTCATGGACTTGTGTATAATTTTGGACCAACGTTCAGAGCTGAAAAATCTAAGACACGCAGACATCTCACAGAGTTCTGGATGATCGAGGCTGAGGAGGCGTTTTACGACCTCGATGATAATTTGAAACTTGAGGAAGATATTGTCTGCTATATTGTTAAGAGAGTTTTAGAAAATTGTGAATGGGAGTTGCAGGAATTAGAGCGGGATTCGACTCTTCTTATGGAAGTTAAACCACCCTTTGAGCGAATAACTTACGATTATGCCGTAGAACTTCTTGCGAATAATGGATTTGCTATTAAATGGGGAGATGATATTGGTGGTGATGAAGAAACCGCTATTTCGAATCTGTACGATAAACCGGTTTTTATAACGGACTATCCCAAAGCAATTCGTCCCTTTTATATGAAAGAGCATCCAGACCGACCAGAACTTGTGCTATGCGCTGATCTCTTGGCTTCTGAAGGTTACGGAGAAATTATAGGTGGTAGTCAGCGTGAGGACGATTATGACAAACTTATTGCACAGATTAAACGATGTAAGCTTCCTATAGAACCATATAAGTGGTATTTAGACCTTAGAAAATACGGTTCAATTCCTCATAGTGGCTGGGGAATGGGATTAGAGCGAGTTGTAACGTGGATATGTGGAATTCACCATATAAGAGAGGCAATTCCATTACCAAGAATGATGTATAGATTATATCCTTAAAGCAAACCAATGCTGACCATAAAAGAGTTTTATTAGGTTATTCTGCTCACAATTTTATTAAGTGTATTTTCACAATAACGATGAATCGGTATGCCAAACTAAGGAAATAATATCTTTATAGTATTTCTTCGTATATTAATTCGATAAGTTAACTTTGTTCGCGATTTCGGAGTTTTCTGCATATCTCTTCAAATCTCTGCTTTACTTTGGCTTCAAAACCCATATCAGTGGGTTTGTAATATATTTTATCCTTAAGCTTGTCGGGTAGATGTTGTTGATTAACAATATGTTCGTCATAATTATGAGCATACTTGTAGTCTTTTGCATAGCCTATTTTTTTCATGAGACGAGTTGGAGCATTGCGAAGATGAAGAGGTACAGGTAAAGAACCGAATTCCTTTGCGTCTCGTCTTGCATTATTCAGAGCTTTGTCAAGAGAATTTGATTTGGGAGCATATGCAAGATAAACGGCAACTTCTGCAAGTGCTATGTCTCCCTCAGGTGAACCAATAAAAATGTATGCATTTTGAGCTGCTGTTGCAATCAATAGTGCATTGGGATCAGCTAATCCTACATCTTCCATTGCCATGCGGATAAGACGTCGGATGATATATTTTGGATCTTCACCACCTTCCAGCATACGTGCAATCCAGTAAATTGCACCCTGAGGATCGCTGTCTCTTATCGATTTGTGAAGAGCTGATATAAGATTATAGTGTTCTTCACCCGATTTGTCATAGATAACACGCTCTCGATTCAAAATTTCTTTTATCGAGTCGACAGTAACTTTATCGGAAAGCTTAACTGCTAATTCAAGTAAATTAAGTGCATATCTTGCATCTCCAGAACAGATATTGGAAATCATCTCAAGAGCAGTATGGGTTATCATTTCTTTATCTAAGCCTAAACCTTTATCTTGATCGGTGAGAGCTCTTATGAGTATTTTTTTGTTGTGTTCTGGTTCAAGAGGATTCAATACAAAAATCTGTATTCTTGATAGTAGAGGTGAAATTATTTCGAATGAGGGATTTTCCGTTGTTGCTCCAATGAGAATTATTGTTCCTCGTTCTATAAACGACAGGAATGCATCCTGTTGAGCCTTATTGAAGCGATGAATCTCATCTATGAAGAGAATCGAGCGGTTGCCGTATAGATAAAGATTTCGTTCTGCCCTCGCCATAACTTTTTTTATTTCCTTTATGCTTGAAAGTACAGCAGAAAACGAAAGAAAATCCATACTTGTTATATTGGCGATTACCCTTGCCAAAGTGGTTTTTCCAGAACCGGGAGGACCCCAAAGTATTAATGAAGAAATTTCGTCAGATTCCACCATTTTCCGCAATGGTTTCCCATCACCCAAAAGATGCCCTTGACCGATTATTTCTGATAATACCTGCGGTCGTATTCTATCTGCCAAGATGTACGAGACATCTTCACAAACTCTTTTTTTGGTATTTTTTTCAAATAAATCATCCATGAGATTAAGTAAGTTGGATATTAGTTAAAATGCAAAGCGAATTTTTATGCATTCTTTTGAAAGTCGGGATGTCGTGTCCTTTTCAATAGTAAGTAATATAATATTTGT
>CAZLTJ010000139.1:0-5220 GCA_964562425.1 uncultured bacterium | reverse complement strand
GTTTGGAATAAACCCTCCGACTCCGACAATGTCGGAGCCACCTCCCTTATTAAGGAAGGCAAACCAGAAGCAGTCCCCATTAATAAGCGGGATGTCGCGATGCGACAGGGGATTTCTGCATCGGCTCAGGGGATTATCATCTGGCAACCCAGCGAATCAATTTCCAGTGGCGTCTATCTTGTGCGAGCATCGACAGATGATGGGCAACAAATAACGAAGAGAGTTGTGTATTTGAAATAATAACGATGTAACAGGGAACTTCAGTCCGTTGCCGACCAAGGAGGCATGAAAATATTCACAATTGATAAATGCCCACAATATTATACAACTGGGAATGAAAAAACAACCTAACATTGAACTTCTCAGAAAAGGTGATCAGTTGGAGTGGGAGAAATTCGTGGAGGAGCTTTCGCCGAAACTGTTCTCACTTTTCAGGTCGAGGCTGGGCATGGAAGATCAAGAGGTTAGAGACTTGGTTTCGGAGGTTTTTATGAAAGCATACAGTGCCATATCATCTTTCAGAGGGGATTCAAGTCCCACAACATGGGTTTACTCCATAGCCTCAAATCTAGCTTATGATTACATCAAACGGCATCAAAAAGATCGAGATATGATTCATTATACTGACGAGATTGATTACGCAGTTGAAGATAATTGGCAAGACGTGGAACTGAGAAGGCAGGCATCGATATTGTGGTCGCTTATCGATAAAATTCCTGTTTCGAATCAAAAGGCACTGTTATTATATTATCTATCGGGTAAAAGCTATCGAGAGGTAGCAGATGTATTGGGTGTGCCGATTGGCACTGTGAAAACTCTTCTTTACAGAGCGAAAAAAAGTCTGAGGGAACTTTATGAAAGGGAAAAAAGAACAGATCGAATTTGATGAAATTTTCCAGAAAGCATTCGAGTTGGAAGACTCAAAACCGCTTCCGCTCGGATTCTCACGGAGCGTGTCTCTTAAAATTTCTGATAAGGAGAATAGGATCGAAGCACCATCTTATTCGTCTCTGAGCTTGTGGTTATTATTGCCTTGGTTCGCGATGGTTTGTCTATCGGTTTACATTGCAGTGTTGGTGTTAAAACCGAGTTTTTCGTCCTTGTTGTTGTCACTAATCGAATTTTCTACTAAGCCTGAATTCAGTATTGTATTGTTTATGTTTTTTATTGCTGCAGGTTTCTGGGGAATTTCAATCGTATTGGGCACTTATTTGCTTAGAAAAGTTTAACATGTAATTTGTCTTGTTGATTAACGTTATTTGTGCATAAATAAGATTTTCTTTAAAAATTCACACCAAATTTAATGCGGTTTTTGTTGCCTGCTGTATTAGCATTACTTTTCTTGATGTTATGAAATTCTGCATTGTGATACCGGCATATAATGCCAGTGCGACTCTCGATGAACTGTTGAAAAGAATCGAGGCTTCTGTTTCCGAGGTCGACATTATTGTTGTAGACGATGGCTCTTCCGATGACACACCAAAAATTGCATCTAAGCATAATTCGATATTGATCTCTCACGATGTTAACCGTGGGAAAGGATCGGCTCTTAAAACCGGATTCAACGAAGCAATTGCTAGAGAATATGATGCCATAATTACCCTGGATTCAGATCTGCAACATCCACCGGAACTTATTAATAATTTCATAAACAAGCTCTCTGAGAATTTCGATATGGTTATTGGAAACAGAATGTTCGATACAGAACAAATGCCTATCGAGCGGAAGATAAGCAATAAATTGTCTTCCTTTACGACATCGATTCTGGCAGGTATGAAAATTCCGGACAGTCAGTGCGGATTCAGAGCAGTTAAGAGCTGGGTTATAAAAAGTTCGAGATTTTTCACAAATAAATACGAGATAGAAAGTGAGATGATTGTCGAAGCTGCTCGACTCGATGCGAATATAACTTTTGTTAAAATTCCCACTATATACGGTTCAATAAGTCATTTCAACAAATTGATCGATACATTAAGATTTATTTGGTTCGTAATAGCTTATTTCCCAAGGAGATGGATAAATAAATGAATTCGGAACTTAGAGAATTTTATAGAATCCTTGGTGAGAAATATCCGGAGGAAAAATTTGTACACATAAGCGGATGGGGCATTGCCCGAAAGCGATTTATCGAGAAAGTATTGTTTAAGAAATATATCAGCAACGGTATATGGGCAGATATTGGTTGCGGAGGTGGTGTTTATCTTAACAAGTTGAGTGAATCTGCAGATTTTGTTGTGGGCATTGATATTGCTTTTGGTGCACTTCTACGGGCGAAACAAGCATGCATGAATGCAAAATTCATTTGTGGAGATGCGGAAAACCTTCCCATTGCATCGAACTGCCTTTCTGGGTTTTTCTGCTCGGAAACATTGGAGCATCTCGAGCAACCAACGGCTCTATTTAGAGAGGCAAATCGCACATTAACTAAAGGTGGGATTCTTATTATTACATGTCCGAACTGGCATAAAAAGCGCCCCAAATTCGAGGAAACAGGAATTCTAGAATACTTTGGTGTTAAATCGATGAAATTCATTCATACAGCATACACCCCCATGGAACTTGCAGATATGGCGACTGCAAACCGATTTGAAATTCTGGAAACTGGAACATTCGAAAAAGAAATGCGATTCTGGGGTGGAATATGGGATAGGATTTGGGGTACTAAGGTTATGATTTTGCGAAAAATAGGTGCTTCCTCTGTTTTTATTGTTTTTATATATAAGGTGAGCATGTTTTTGGCTGGGCTGTTTTGGACAATCATAAATCTATTGGGGATTGCAGCTATGATGAGGAAAGTTATTAGAAGAGGTCCAAGAAGCTATATTGTTGCAAAAAAGATTTAATGGAAGTAATTAATGGAGATAAAAATTGAAAAATTATTGAATACTGTCGAGACATTTGCAGATTCTCATAATCTCTTTGCTATTTGTAACACGATTATTGTCGGATTTTCAGGTGGTTGCGACTCGACTTTTCTGCTTTGGGCATTACAAAAACTGTCCTCAAAAAGGAAATTTAATCTCCGTGCAGTGCATATTAATCATATGATTCGGGGTAAACAAACTGATGAAGATGAGGAATTTGTAAGGCAAATTTGTGAAAAATGGTGTATCCCGCTGGATGTTCACAAAGTTAATGTACCTAAGAATGCTGGTTTGCTGTCTCTGGGCATCGAGGAGACCGCCAGGATAATGAGAAGGGAAGTATTCGAAAAAGAGGCAAGTAAATACAAAGCTGTGATAGCATTAGGTCATACTGCAAATGATACTGTTGAAACATTTGTGTTCAATCTTTTTAGAGGAACAGGGGTTCGAGGGCTGGCTGGCATTCAACCCAGAACCGGTATAATTGTTCGTCCGATGCTCGATCTATGGCGGAAGGAGATACAGGCTTCACTTCGGGAACTTGGAATTCCTTGGCGGGAAGATTTATCCAATTTGGATATGCGATATTCTCGAAATAAGATTAGACATGAACTTCTCCCTTTTATTGAAGAGAATTTTAATGAACAATCGATTAGACATATTCACAAAGCATCAAAAATACTCAGTCTAACCCGAGATGCACTCGAGAGAAATTTGTCAGATAAATTTACGGAAGTTTATCTTGGCTCGATAGAAGGAGTGGTTGCTTTGCGAGCAGATAAAGCTCTCGAGGATGAATTCACATTCGGAGAGGTTCTGCGGAAGTATTTGCTTAAGCTTGGTGTGGGTCTTAAAGATTTTTCATATGAGAAGGTGAGCGAGAAGTTTGAGGAGCTTCTCAAGTCCGATACAACGCAAGAACTTTACGGTGGTGTTAATATTATGAGGGAAAGAAATTGTATATTTATTTACACAAAAGAACCTTTTCAATTAAAATATGCAGATATTAGTATTGGCAATCCTGCTAAATTGGATGCATTTGGCAAAATTACAGTTTCTCTCTCCAATGTCCCATCAGACTTACATTCCAAAGATCGATTGGTGGCATATATAGCATGGAATGAGTCACCTATTTCCGTTAGGCCAACAAATTTCAAGCATATGTTTCATCCATTAGGCGGAAAAAGTGTTAACTTAGCACATTTCATTAGGGCAAGAAAAGTTCCACGGTTATTCAGATCTGCTGTTCCCATCGTTTATATCGGTGAGAGAATTGCATGGGTAGCTGGTGTAGAGATTTCAGATAAGTTTAAAATCGATAATAGTTCAAAAAAAATTATTCGAATTAAATGGAGCGGAAAATTTGCTAATACTTTTAACCGAGTGTTTAGAAACTGTACCGGTAATGATAGTGTTAGCAATAAGCAGGCAAGTTAGATGCATTGAAACCCAAATTAATCCACTTGACAAAATCCAAATTATCTATATTAATATAAATTACTCAAGAGATATGAAATGATAGAATTGATTTTAGATATGACAGTTTGTAATTCTCTTGGGCGAAGTTCAGTTGTTTTGGGGGTCGTAACGCAAATGCTATGTTATTTGAGTATATCTTGAAAAGAGAAATAATATTGACAAACGGCTTAAATAATTTTTGTTTATACTATTAAATTAAGTTCAGCAATTGCTGAAGAGGTTGTATAAGATGAAAAGAATGCTTATTGGCCAAATTTTAATACTCGAGGGTTTCTGCACGAAGGCGGATATTTCTTCCGCATTGGACAAACAACTGAGTGGTGATAATCGCTTTATAGGTCAAATCCTTATTTCGCAAGGATGTCTCAAAGAGCCTCAGTTGGAAATAGCATTGGCGATACAGGCTCTCAATGGTGATTATATTGTTTATTGATATCCTTTGATAAAAAGTAGACCAAAGCACACTAAAAATTCACGGAAGACCTTCCAATTTTCTTTTAATTAACTATCGAGCTATATATTGAACAAGGGGCTGAAACCCCTTGTTGACATAAATGTATTCGATGAGATAATCTCTACTAAGGAGTATCCTGCAAGGAGTTTCTATTCCTTATTGACATATTCGTATTCAATGAGTTTGAGCAAGGGGCGCTGATGCCCCTATGCTCCTTGCTTCTGTAACCCCTAGATCTAGTCTAAAAGGGTGAATTTTGGTACTAACTGGAATGCGTATGTGAATGTGATTTTGTCGTCAGGTGTGGAAGAATATGAATCTATACGAAGTTTATCATAGTGCCATGTTACTAAAGTGTTTTTAGCAATAGAGGCATAAGCATGAACATCAATTACATCTTAAAAGTATTTATAGCCAAGAGTA
>CAZLTJ010000138.1:0-5274 GCA_964562425.1 uncultured bacterium | reverse complement strand
ATGGTATCAATAGAATCTGAGCTGTGTTTATGTAAAAGTGTGAAAAAAGTATTTAATGTATCTATAGAGTAACCTTGATAATCGTAAATAATGAATTCCACAACCTGAGAATCGCATGCTGAGTAATCGTTGCAGGGAGCACAGACGACCCAGGCTGTTTCCGGTATGCAGGGATTTACGAGGAAATATTGCGTTGCTGACCCTATGTTGCAAAATGAGTCTGGAACTTCCAAGCTAACCTTCAAGGACTCGCATGTATCTGGAGGTACTTGCCAATTAAACGATGTTCCTGTGAAGTATAACGAATCGATTTGTCCACAGTATTCAAAGTAAACGAATGATGTATCACCAGTAAAAAAAGTATCAACAACTAAGAACGATAATGAAATTGAATCCCCTACAGAAATTTCTTCCAATAGTGTATCAAATGTAATTTCTGGTTTCCTGGAATCTAAAGGACCTTCAGAAATTAAAGAAACCGAATCAACTACTAATTTAATAAACCAATTGTATCCTTCGATATCTGGCATATCAGAACTTAATGACCAGTCAAAACAGTGCTCGCCAACTTTTACCGAATCTCCATAGTTATCTCTTATATTTGATAGGCTGTCCAAACTTGTCCAAGTGCTATTGGTATCATTAGTCACATATGCAGAAACAGAGTGAAATGTATCATCGCATGATGTAAATTTATAACAGATTTCAACAATATTAACAAGGTCGCAGTAAGTTTCCTCAGAAAACCAAAGCAAGTCTATTTTTAATTCATAGTTATCTTCTAAAACTATAAATATTGAATCTACCTCAGGTGAAAGCTTATTGTTACCTGTTGTTCTATCGAATTCTATTCTATATTGAAAATGCAAGTAACAAAGACTATCGAATATATCTGATAAATCTTCGCCAGAGGAAGAAACTTCTATCCATGTTGAGGTTGTGCATTCATCTAAAGTCTCGCCTGCCCTAACATAATAGTCAACTTTGAAACCTTCTGGAACACAATCCGACCATCCAAAAGAAGTTAATTTTTTTCCTTTTCGGAATTTCAAAACTGTGGATTCTAAAAAACCATTCGAGGGGAATTTTAGCATGTTATTTCTAAGGAGCGTGAAGTAATTATTTCCTACAGTATAATAAAAATCAGGTGCTGGTTTACCGCATTGGTAATCAAACTGCAGGACTCTTCCGAAATGTATATTTTTCCCCGGCTCATCTACTAATTCGATATCTGTATAAACACCCGAGGAGACCTGACTTATATAACCTACATCAGACCATCCGCCAATAATATCGGAATATCCGTTAAGGTCAAAATCAGCGACATCAGCACCATCGGTGTAATCATCGATTGAATAGATCGAACTCATCGAGCTAAACGCTATTCCGCTATCGTTTTTAAACCAGTAGAATCCATTTACACCCGATGGGAAATATCGTTCTAATCCGACCATGATATCCATAAATCCGTCACTATTAAAATCTGTGACACCAAGACCATCAAAATGAGACGGCAAAGTTGTATATGTGAACGTTTTAAATGTATAAAAATCTAAACTATCATTTTCAATGATTCTAACTTGCGAATTTGGATAGACTATTGAGTTAGTTACAATATCGAAATCACCATCTTTATCGAAATCTATTATTCTGGTTCGAGCAACAGAAATATTCCATGGCCAACTAACAATTATCGTAGTATCATCTAGATCGGGTCCCCAAATAATCGCAACATCCGAGGATAATCCTGCAGAAAATACAATACCAACAATGTCGTCATATCCATCCTTATTTAAATCACAAACTTCGCCGTCAGAGGGGCACATTCGACTTGTCGAAAGGGTTTCGCAATCCCAACCTGTTGAGGTTGAGCCACTTCCCCAACATACTCCATAACCGTTGCGTCCGGAAAAGAAAATGTCATAATATTCATCATCATCGATTTTCCCACAATATGTGTCTAAAGCCCAGTTGCTATCGGCAAGGCTAAAGCTACAAATAAGTGAATTGATAAATGCTGTATCTCCAATATTTTCGGCAACGTAAATTCCACGACCTCCCACACCCATAGCGAAGTCGAGATCTCCATCGTCATCTAAATCTGCATAATGATAATGTGTGTGAGATTCAATAGCATTTGAGGACAAAAGTATCACTGTATCCCAGTTTGTCGTGTTAATTTCACTAGCTTTGAAGACTATATTATGATTTAGAGTATTTAAACTATCAGCTCGAAAAAAATCGTTAGCCCAAGTATTATTTCTAACGAGCGTTCCAGGTCCTCTATACCAATCCTTTTGTATTACTGTAATCTGAGCTTGTGGAAGTGTAAGAGCGAAAATTAGAAAAATCCAGATGATGAACGTTATTCTATATATTTTCATTGTTTTAAGTGACAATAAAATTTATAAGAAAATCATTTTAAAATACCATAGATTAATTAATTTAATTTAATTCTCTTTGGCAATAAATTATATATATGTTTGAAGGAAAAAAAATAATTCGAGTACCTCAGGATGTCATTCCCGGCAGAATCGACATCTTTCTCGTTCAACAAGGGGTAGGACTTTCGCGAAGCCAAATCCAAAGGCTTATTCGTGAAGGTAAAATAAAAGTAATTGGTAAGGGAACTAAACCAAATTTTATGCTTCGAGGTGGAGAAACTATTGAGCTGGACATACCTGAGGAAGAGCCTTTTCGATTGCTTCCAGAAAATATACCCATCGAAGTAGTTTTCGAAGATGAATATCTAATTGTGATAAATAAACCTTCCGGTATGGTTACTCATCCCGCACGTGGAAATTGGAAGGGCACTCTAATTAACGCAGTGCTTGCACATACGAAGAGCCTATCTCCTATTGGTGGTGATTATAGGCCTGGAGTTGTTCATCGGTTAGATAAAGATACTTCCGGATTGATAATAGTAGCAAAAAAAGCATCGACACACTTAAAACTTTCGGAAATTCTTTCTAAACGATTAATCAATAGGCAGTATTTGGCGCTTCTATGGGGGAGACTTGAAAATAACATTGTCGAAGTGGATCAACCTATTGGAAGACATCCAAAAGAACCTTTAAAAAGAACTGTATTATCCGGTGGACAACCTGCAAAAACTACATTTATTCGATTGGCAACGTTTGATTTTACAGAGTTTGTCCGAATTAAATTACTAACAGGTCGAACCCATCAGATTCGAGTACATGCAAACTATATAGGTCATCCTGTTTTCGGAGATGTCGATTACGGTGGAAGAGAGAACCATCTCAAAGGGATTTCACCGGAATGCATTAGTTCTGCCCGAGAATTGCTTAAGATAACATCACACCAACTTCTCCATGCATGGAGATTGCAATTTAAACATCCTGAAACTGGCAGTGATATTATATTATCGTGTGAATTACCAGAAGACTTTACAAATGTTGTTAAAAAATTGACAGGGGATGAATGGGAAAAATTTATTCCTGAGTGTTGAAATAATATGATTTTTAAAGATTTAGACACCATTCTTTCAATTATAATGTAATAAGAGAAATTTATATTCTTGATTTTTTTGTTTATATAATGTTTTTTATAGTTTGATAAGGAATATTTGAGAAATAATAAGGACATCGTTAGTTTTAATAAGGAAATATTGTTTCATTACTAAACCAAAAATTAAAGATTTCATTGTGTATAAATTATTTTAGAATATTTTTAATTTCAGAATAGGATACCAGTTATGCTAATGCTAAAAAAAGAAAATGACGCCAGAAAAGAATTAATAGTAGTTTTGACGTTTTCGATAATATTTCTCGCATTCAGTTTTTCACTCTGGTTCGTGGATGATCTATATGAGTTCTTAAAATCTTATTATGAAATGCGTGTGACTTTGTTTCTTGTTAATGTAGCCTTCCTTGCACTTATTTTTACAATTTGGATAACCTATCGAAGATGGAGAATGGCTGCTGCTTTAAAAGCGGAACTTGAAAATATTATAGATAGCATAGATCCCGATGTTTTTCTTGTTGTGAATCCAGAAAGAAAAATCGTATTAACGAGTAGTTCTATAAAGAGAATGTTTGGATATACGGAGGAAGAAGTAATAGGGAAAAAAACTGATCTAATTTATTTCGATCGAAGGCTGAGTAAAACCAGAACAAAGGAAATCTATGATTCCCTTAAGCTGAATGGATTCCATGTAGGTTTTGCAACGGGAAAGAAGAAAGATTCAACTGAAACAATACCACTTGAAATAATTACTGGTGATTTACACTCAACTCCTGGTGCAGTAATTCTTATTCGAGATATGACCTATCGAGAAACCACCGAGAAAGCTCTTATCGAAGCTAACCAACGTTTGGAAAAAGCATTTGAGGACCTTAGAGCTTCTCAGGAGATAAGCATTCAACAGGAACGATTAGCGGCTATTGGATATCTCGCTACAGGAATTGCACATGATTTTAATAATCTCCTTTTCGGGATTGGTGGTTATGCAGAATTGATACTTCACGATCCAAACATAAGTCAGTTTGCCTCGAGAATGTTAAATAATATTCTTGAACAAAACAAAAAAGCGACTCAACTAGTTCGTCAGATACTTGATTTTAGCAGAAAATCAATAATTGCAAAAACCCGTATGGAATTGTTGAATTTTGCTAAGGGAATAAAAAAAGATTTTGAAAATACAATTCCAGATAATATTACTTTCAATTTATTTGGTGGGTTCGATGAATATTGGATAGACGGAGACCCTAACCAACTGCAACAAATGTTCAATAATTTATTCCGAAATTCTGTAGAATCTATGCCGAATGGTGGAATATTAGTTCTTAAGTTAGAGCGAGTTACAATACGTGAAAATGAAGAAAAGCTTATCCCAGATATTACACCCGGTGAATGGGTACAAATTTCAATTGTTGATACCGGTTCGGGTATTCATCCTGACGTAATAAATCATATATTTGATCCGTTTTTCACAACAAAGGACCGGAAAACCGGGTCGGGACTTGGTCTTTCGCAGGTGTATGGTATTGTTAAGCAGCATGATAGTTTTATTGATATCCAGAGTGAAATTGGTAGAGGAACTTCAATTGCTATTTTTCTTCCTTTAAGCAAAGCTGAAGAAAGAGAAATTGGATAATTTATATTTGCGAAATATATTCATTATAGAATAAATTAAGTCTATTAAAAGCTTTACTATTAAAGTCTATTCTTCGACAATATACCTGCCAAAACAGCAAATCCCCCTAATCCACAAACAATAACAAGTGGGGATACTGTTGGTATCAAGTAAAT
>CAZLTJ010000137.1:0-5307 GCA_964562425.1 uncultured bacterium | reverse complement strand
GCCTGCGTGGTTTTTTGTATCTTCTCCTCTAACATCTGTATAAAAGTGATAAGCGGGGTTAAGGCTGCTGCCTGTGCAGTGGTATTAATAAAAGCGAGTGCCTTATTGACATCGTCTGTGTTCTGCCCGGCTATGAACATCTTTCCCGGATGACTGATAATAATACCGCCTGATACACCGGGAAGTTTATTCGGATTGATAATCCCCATCGGATTAGCTATGATATTAATGCAGTCAGATAGCTTGTTATGGGCGTTGGTCAGTTCTTCTGCATAGCTTTGTATATCTTCGCCTGTACCCACGCCAAACTTCTCATTGGGCATTTTATCCTTTGAAGCGTCAACAAAGATATTACCGCAGTCATAGGGATATTCTTCATTTCGGATACAGACCTTACGGTTGGCTACGGTGATAATAGCCCTGACATAATCATCCTCATAAGGATTGACGGTTGCCTCATCATGGATTTTGCCTTCCAGTAATGATTTAGGCACATCACCATGATATTCTAATAACTCAACCCTATCAGTATTGATTTTGTTTTCGCCTACCGATGTATCTTGACTGCCTGGCTGTGAGGTGTCTTTTAGCTCGATAATACTGTGATAGATTTCCTTCTTCTCCATTTTCCGCAGGTGGGACACAAAGACATCGGGCTTTCTTATCACAATCCAACTGCTGTTCACATCAAGGGTAGCAGGGTCAGGGAATGAATTGAAGATATCGCATACCTCGATATCCGGCCCCTCAAATACAGTCTTGCCCTTATCCTCTTCTTCTTTCCAGGGGACTTCGGTTAAGCTATAGCCGTATCGGTCAAATTGCTTAACATGGGCTTCTGCTATAGCAAATAGCCCGCCTTTATTCCTGCCTACGTTGCCTAACTGGTAAGCGATAATATTCTTTAATGCAGGGACAGTGGCTTCATCTTCCTCTTCCCCGGGCTTGATATCGAAGGACTTGGTAAGGTCGGCAGGGAATAGGATATTCATATAGATAGGTACTTTCGTTCGTTCTGCTTCCTTTAGTGAAGTCACCACATAGTTGGCCTGCCAGTCCTCTTTTAGGTCGGATCGTGTGCCTTTGTAGTTGTTGTAATATTCCATCCATTTGGCGTGTCGTTCAGCCATGTTGTTCTTGGAGTAATTGTAGCGGTTCAAGACAAATTCAACGAGTGCCTTACCCTTTGTCTTTGTCTTTACATCGTCTTTCTTCTTTCGTGCCAATGTTCATCATTCCTAACTCCCCCGTGAATATTATATTAATTCCTTGATACCCTTCGACTTGCCTGTATCAGTTCGGCATTGGTATCCATAGCCTGTATGGTCTTGATTTTGATGACACAATCTAATAATTTATTACTATAATCTATGTCATCACAACAATCTCTGTTTTCAAAAATGCTTTCTACTTCCTTTAAATATTTATCGTACATACGTTTCCCCCTTTCTTACTTACTTTAATATAAAATCATATTCCCCAACCAGTTGTCCCCTATAATATAGCCTTTTTCTAAATATATATTTATCGTTATAAGCCTTTTCAACCAACTGCATATTTTTAGTAATAAAATTAGCCCAATTACCATATCTTTTGACGATTGACCCATATTGTTTGTAATCTATCTTGATACATCGTCTTATATCATCTTCAATACATTGATATAATTCGCTTATTTTAGGCTCTATATTTTCGGCCCAATATGTATCAAATAACATCTATTTCCTCCTCGCCTCAGGCACATTGGCATATAATACCCTCAAATACGCCTTACCCTTTGCCCTGCTTATTTTTTTTTCTTTTTTTTTACCCTTTCAGGCAGTTTCTTGATATTCTTGGTAGCGTGAGCCCATTCATCGAAGGTCTTCTTGCTTATCTCGCCACGGCTTAACATTGCCCCGAATTTACGTTGCTGTGCTTTACTCTTAAATGGCATATTTACACCCTCCCTTCTTCCTTCCACCCTTCTTCTTGCTGGGATAAGGGCTTCGCTTGCGTGGACCTCGCCCGTCTCTATTTGGCATGGTTATCCTCCGTCCCTACACTATCACGGTAGAATGGTGACAGTAATAGCTCTAAATTACCTTCGATTAATAGGTCTACTATGATAATATTTGTCATATTTCCTCTTTTCTACAGCCCCGAATATGGATTCGAGTGGCTTTTGACATAGTCGATATCATTGTCAGCACTGCCCTGACGTGTGCTTTTATACAGGCCTATCTGTCTAATCGAGATAGCCGCATACCGTGCCGACGCTCCTGCGTGATGATGTTCGTCCCGCCTTTCATTGCCTGTATACATCTGCATGATGTCATTCCAGATTTTGCCCCACATCTCCAAGTGTCGTCTGCCTTTGCGGGTCTTTTCCTCGTCAAACCAACAGTTAGGCAGTAATCCCCTCAATACCTCTACGCTATTCTGGAAAGAACAGCCTTCAATTATTTCGAAATTAATACCTACATCTGCTGCGTGTTCAAACCGTGTTTTGGCAACCATTCCCTTTGTGACCATTTCCTTGACATAAGCATCAGGTGGTGCAAAGTGCCTGCCGTAAATATAGCCTTTTTTGTCAAACAATTCTTTCCAGTAGGTGAATGTAGAGGCTGTCGCTTCTGCAAAGTCTATAAACCTAACCTCGTTCCCTAACTGCTGAACAAACCAGACCGCCATCGCATCCGTGGTGACCCCTAAATCCCAGTAAGTGTCAACCAGTAATTCCCGTTCGTAAGGTACTTTAGTGATATGCCCTTCAATCTCCAGCGCCTGCATTTCCTTGCCGACATAAGTACCCTCGATGCCTTGGTTGAATGAGCAGTAATATTCCTGGTTGATAAAATCCTCTGACTTACCATCATCACGTTCTTTTTGCAAGTCTGCATCAGTTACCAACCTATTGCCGTTATGGTCGTAAGTGTCTAAAACTGTTGCTAATATTGTGTAGCAGTCAGTATTTCTTTTAGCACGTTCCCATCTCGCTTTATAATGATTATTTCCATTGGGGGTAGAATTAAATGATTTCCAACCGCCAGTCTTCCTTATCATTGGGGAGATAACTTCCTCGCCTCGTGGGTCTTGGTAGGCAAACTCGGTAAATACAGCACCATTTGAAGGCTTGCCTCGTAGTGCTATATACTGTTGTTTATTCGTACCGAAGACCTGTATAAGAGATGTACCGCCTATAGAGGCTACGGTAAGTTTCATATCTGCATTATCTTTGTGAAGGATCATCTCATCCGGGATATACTTTCTCATGATGTCATCGCCCTCTTCATCTTTGCCTTCCCAAAAGCTGTCACGCCCTTGTTTTAAAAGAGGCCAGACATATTGATATGTTCCCGGATGTTCAAAGGCTTCGGGTAATAACACCTCGGATAACTCAAATAAATCCTTCCCGCCACGCCGATGAATAGTTTTCCATGTCTCCAACCCTTTTTGAAAGGCCACGCAAATAGGTATTTCCCACGGATATGGCTTGTAGTTATATGGGCTATCTATGACAATTTTCATTCTTTATCCTTATTGTCATCGGTATAAATAACTTTTTTTAGCGTTACGGTCAGCGGTGATCCGTCTGCACCGGTAAGCTCGTTCTTGGTGGTGGTAGGGATATTTTTGTCTATATACTTGCTAAGCAGGTTATTATCTTTATATAATTGCTCGATATAATGCTTTAAAATAGGCAATTCGTGGGTTTTTTCATACTCCATCACAACCCTGTTCAGGTCGGTTAAAGTAAAACCCTTCTTCTTCATTCTGCCGATAGTGTTACCTTTGGCATATCTGCTTTGTCCTTTCTCGTTTCGTGTAAAATTCGGATTTTCAGATTTTTTCAGATTTGCTGACATTACCATTCACTCTCCGCTTGCTCTATCGTCACCTTAAATACTTGCCCTTTCATATTAATTAACTTTATAACTGCCTCAATATCGCTTGCCGGTATATCCAGCTTAATCCTACTGTTGCCGTCTTGACCTGCAATATTAATGGCTGATAATATATCAGGCAAAGAGGCTGTCAATACTATCTTCTCCATTCATCATTCCTCTTAAAATATGATTCCCATTCCTCATTTTGATATATATCATTATCCCTTACATCCTCTACATCATCTTTCCCTATATAGTTACCACAATAAGGACATCTAGGTCTTATATGATATTTCTCAAATTCTAATCGTTCATATCCGAAAGTACCTAAACAACGATTACAGATAATTGTTCCTTGCATTTTTCTAATGCCCTCTGTTTTATTTGATGTATTCTTACTCGGGATATATTGTAAAATTTAGCCATTTCTCTTTCTTTGTAACCGTATAGATAACAACCCATTAATATATTCCTTTCCCGCAAATTCAGGCCTTCGAGTATATCGCTCAATAAAATCGTCTGCGTTAAGTCCATATAAAATATGTTTCTCCTTTAATTCTTTTCTGTATGAATCACGAAGTTTTACATTTAAAGTTTTTATTATTTCTTCTTGTGGAGTAATGAAAGGATTTTCCTTGTAGGTTTCAAGCAGAATAAGATATCCCTCGTTATACCAATAATCATAATCTTCACTGCTTTTTTTAGAATATTTAATGGCATTGTTTCTTAGGATATCATTATATTCTTCTAATAATTTTTTTTGAATGTATATACCCTCCTATTATATATAGGCAATTCAGAGGTCATTTTGTAAGGGGTAAATCAAAAATATTTTCATTTATTTTCATACCCCTCTATTCTAATTATAGCGAAAAACTTGTCAAGTGCTACATGGGATATAAATAATTTTCCTCCTTCCTAATTTTTATTTATTCGGGAAGTATTTTTGTCCTATATTGTCCATTATCTTAATTATTTTATCTTTGTTCCTTAATTTACCCCATGCTATCTCATTACCAAATTCCTCCCAAATATTTTTATACTTCTCGCTCTCGCCCTGCTGGAGTAAGGAGATAATGTCTTCTATTGCTTCTGATTCTTGACAAGGCTCATCATATTTATATAATCTTAAAAACTCTATCGCCTCTTTAACTTCCATAATTTTCTCCTTTCTTCCGGGGGCAAACTGCTTTATGGTCTGCCCCCTGCTTTTTCTTCATTTTATTCACCATACCAAATTTTTATAGATGCCGACTAATTCCTCAATTCTTTTATTTTCCCATGCCTTCTGCTCTTCTGCCTGCCCTCGTTCGTGATATTTCACCACGCCGCCTGCTTTCTCGATTGCTTCATTAAACTTATCCCGTGTATTTTTAATATCTTCTATCACCTTCGGGCTATTCGTCTTATGCTTCAAGTCCGTCAGGGCATAGAGAAT
>CAZLTJ010000136.1:0-5328 GCA_964562425.1 uncultured bacterium | reverse complement strand
ACCGATATCTCTTGACTTATCAATGGGGAAGCACCGGTGGAACACTCACTGGAACAGACGAAAACGTAATCTGGACAGCACCCTCACTAATCGGAGAATACAGATGTAGCTTGATTGTGCATGATGGAAAAGCTTCATGGGATACAGCTATTACAATTATTAATGTTATTAACTTGGCAATCACATCTTTGCAAGCGAATCCGAACGTAGTTACTCCCAATGATTCCTCCGAGATAATCGCAACTGTTGATTATAGCGGTAGTAGCGAACTTTCATACAATTGGTCGTGTAGTAGCGGTACAATTGTCGGAGACAATGAAATAGTAATATGGGAAGCTCCTTCAGAGGAAGGTGACTATAGAATAGATCTCTCCATTACAGTTGGAACTCTTTCGGATGAAGGTTTTGTAATCGTAGAAGTAACGAGGTAAATGCTATATTACCCCTGATTAACGTTATGCAATTTGTATCTCCAAATCAATAGATTGATTTAAATGCAACTATGTGCAAGGCTTAAAGTTACTTATTCACATATTACAATTTGCTAGTAAATTCGCTTAATATCTCTTCCACCCATGCAATTTGTAGTTTATCGAATAATTTGCCAAGATCACCCTCTATAATCCCTTGAAGATTATACGATGTATAACCAATCCTATGGTCGGTTAATCTATTTTGCGGAAAATTGTAGGTTCGAATCTTTTCGGATCTATCACCGCTACCTACCTGAAGTTTTCTTTTTGCACCGCGTTCATTCTCAGCCTTAACTCTCTCATGTTCTGCAATTTTAGCAGTAAGAATTCTCAAAGCCAATGCTCGGTTCATATGCTGAGAACGTTCTGCTTGAGACGATGCTACAATTCCGGTAGGCAAATGAGTTATTCGAACAGCCGAATCGGTTTTGTTCACATGCTGACCGCCTGGACCAGAGGCTCTGAAGGTGTCAACTCGAAGTTCCTCGTCCTTTATCATAATTCGTTCATCCGAAACTTCCGGTAGAATCGCTACCGATGCCGCAGATGTGTGTATTCTCCCTGACGATTCAGTTACTGGAATTCTTTGAACACGATGAATCCCTGATTCGAAGCGCATTTTCCGATACACATCCAAAGACCTAATCTCAAAAACTATCTCTTTATATCCACCCAAATCGGTTTCATTAGTATCGATAACTTCAAGATCCCATCCTACATGCTCACAGTATTTGGAATACATCCTAAACAAATCAGAAACAAAAAGTGCAGCTTCTCTACCACCAGTGCCAGCTCTTATCTCAATAATAACTGGTTGACCGTCATTAGGATCTGGAGGCGTTAGTAATCCCAATATTTTTGAACGAGTTTTCTCTTCGGTATCCTGAAGAATTGGCAATTCTTCTCTTGCAAGTTCAACCAATTCTTCATCTTCAGATAAAAGGACTCCTTCATCATCTGCTATCTGTTGAATGAGACTCGAATATTCTCTTTTTAGCTCGCTAAGTCTAGAAAGCCTTTTATGTTCCTTGCTGAGTTCACTAAGAGCTTGATGATCAGATAAAATCTTTGGATCTCCCATTCTCTGCTCGAGTTGTCCAATTTTGAATTCTATACCCGATAATATTTCTAAAATTGCTTTGTAATTCATTTTCAAATATTAATCTTGATTTAAAATGAACAAACTATCCTTAATGGTTTATTCAAATCGACCAACACTGTATAATCTTTGAATTGGAAGTAATTATGGATTTGCATACACAAATACTACTTCAGAAGTATCAGTCGAATATCTTTTCTATTCCCAGTTGAATAAACAGATACGTTATATATTCCTGAGCTTAAGCCTTCCCCAAACTTTAGCGAACCTGTATCCTTAATACAATAGGATTTAACAATTCTGCCTTTAATATCCGTGACAAATAGAATACCATCATTAGGTATAGAATAATTTATAATAGTAATAGAATTGAACGGATTCGGTGAACATGACAATAAAATATCTGGCAAAATAGATTCATTCTCAGAAACATCCGATCCTATAATTAGTGCGTCGATTCCCTCAGCGAATCTTCCTCCACCGCCAACAAATATCGTTGGTCCCCAAACTCCAGTATGAACACCAGTTGGTTCTATAAGAGAATCAAAAACATCATTTTTATTAACATCATCAAAGAAGATCAGTTCTTTAAAACCAGAGGAAAGAGTTATTGTATATTTAGAAGAATCCACTGGAAATATTCCCTCGACATCCAGTTTATATGTCATCATATTTACTGTGTAAACGAGAATTTTTACATTATCAAACACACCTCCAGGAAAAGAAATCGTTCCACTAACTGTACCAATAGTATCGAGCTCAACATCGATAGATTCTGCTACACCACCAACAGTAAACACCGTTGTAGAATGCATTCCCATCGGGTCACCATAATTTATGGATGTACCTATAGGCTTTACTCCAAGAATTTCATATGGAATACTATCGACAATTGAAGTGTCATCGATTGTATAATTTCCCGGAGTCGTCAGAAGCGCATGAGGTAAAGCAAGAAAATCAAAACTCGTTGGATCCGACATCATTGCCAAAATATCCTTCGGGCTAAGAGCGGCAATACCGTAAAAGCCTATTCTTCCACCGGGATCTATCAACACACCCGAAATAATACCGGTATAAATAGTACCTGCAAACGCAATCAAAGGTATTATTATAAGTATCATTACTGATCTCATCTCACAACCTCCTATTCAAAGATAACTTATTCTTAAATAACCGTAAATAATTATATGACAATTCTGGGAAACCAAACCTTAGAATGCTGTTTCCCAACTACCCTCAACACCACCGCCAAGACTGAATCCACCCGAATTAGAATCGCTAACATCTGTAAGAATATATTTCACTTGAATAGAAAAACCAAAACCTGAAGTCGGTCTTACCATCACACCACCAAAAACTTGAAAACCTAAAGTCACGTCCAGTTCTTCTTCAATAACAGAAAGATACGCTCCTGAACCACCACCTAAATACGGATCGAAAAATTTACGACCCATAGGATGAAATTCAGCATTTACCTGAATAGGCACCATCGTAGTGGATTTGCCGCCTGCTTCATATTGTGTCCATCCCATCGAAAGCTCACCTGTAAGTTTATCCGACATTCTATATCGAGCGGTAACCTCAAATAGTATTGTTGTGGCACTAGTTCCAGGTGGGTTGTAAAGAGATGCTTTTGCTCCTATCGTTAACTTTCCTTTTCCCTTTTTAGCAGATGCAGGTATAAAAAGTAGTAATATAATAAGCAAAACAAAGGTCGTCCTCGATTTCATTTCACCCTCCAATTAATATTTCAATCTTATAGATTACACTATTTCATATAATATAAAATTTGTGGTTTTTTTATAATTAATATCTTTTTCATCACATTTCATTTTCGATTTGAGCAAATCTTATCGCTGCTTTAAGAGACTCCATAAAACTTATAGGACTTGCAATTCCTTTGTCAGCAATATCAAACGCTGTGCCATGGTCTGGGCTTGTTCTCGGGAAGGGCAAACCTAATGTAAAATTCACACCACGTTCAAATCCTAATGTTTTCAGCGGAATTAAACCCTGGTCGTGATACATCGCAAGAAAAGCATCGAATTTTCGTCTCATTAAGGACAAAAAAGCTGTATCTGGCACAAGAGGACCCTCTGCTTCAATCCCCATTTCCTGTGCAAGCTTAATTGCAAGAATAATTTCACTCTCTTCAACACCCAGTTCACCATCCTCACCAGAATGTGGATTTAAACCCAACACTGCTATTTTCGGTTTACTCATATCGAAAAACTTTATCAAATGCTCATTCAATCTTTTTATGTGACGTAAAATTCTCTTATTTTCAATTAATTTTGGAACATTCTTCAGTGGAATATGAGTTGTAACAAGAGCCACACGAAAATTCCCGGAAAAAAGCATCATTGTCGTTTTGCACTCAAATAATCGTGCAAGCAAATCCGTATGTCCGATGAAATTGTAGTTAGCATCTATAATCGATTTTTTCGAAACAGGCAACGTAACCAAGGCGTCTGCTTTGCCTTTTTTAATGTAATTTACTGCTGAAATTATTGAGCTATACGCAGCTTCTCCGCAGTTTTTATCTATTATTCCAATTGGATAATCGAGTTCTTCAGCTGAACATACAAATTCTATTGCACCTGTATTAATTCTCGAGAGAAATTCTTTAGCCCATATAAATTTTCTAGCTAATCTCCTAAATGGCGACAGAGCACCGAACAAAATGATATTGTTTATACTCGATCCGAAATTTATGAGGCCTTTAGAAATAATTTCCGGTCCTATTCCACCCGGATCACCCATCGTTATCGCTATTGTTTTACTAATGTTTTTCATAAAGACAAATATTATCAATTATTAGAGAAAACAATATTTGTCACATAAATAATTTAAACAAATAATTATTAGTTGTGTTAATTCAAAAATTGTTTTAGTGCTTGAATTCGTTGATTTGATTCATCGATGCGGTCTTCGGAAATCTTTTCATCTTGAACCAACTGATAAATAATTTCGATAGCTTTATGTGCTATTTCAGGATCGAATGTAGTTGAGTTATTCGAGAATAATAGAATATCCACACCGGCATTTATCGCAAGTTCGATAGCCGTTTCAAGACCGTAGTTAACTGAGATAGCACTCATCTGCATGTCGTCCGAAATTATCAGTCCACCCCAATCGCTGCTATCTCGAAGTATGTCTGTAACTGTGTTCTCAGAAAGAGTAGCAGGATAAATCGGATCAAGGTTTTGGTTAAAAATATGAGCTGCCATAATAACATCACATTTACCACTATCGATGATTGCGGCAAATGGCTCAAGTTCTCTATGCTGCCATGTATCTGTTACATCCGGAAAACCGAGGTGAGAATCAATGGTCGAGCTCCCATGCCCAGGATAATGTTTTAGAGTTGTATAAATATTTTGGTCGTGATGCTCGTCGATCACAATCAATGCATTGCTTATAACAATATCAGGATCTGCAGAAAAGCTTCTCTCGAAATGCCCGATAGCTGGGGAGTCTGGATTAATATTGAGATCTACAACAGGAGCTAAATTCAAATTGATCCCAAGATCTTTTAAGGTTGTAGCAGTTCTATTTGCATAGAATCTTGTCGAATCAGAATTGTTAAGGTCCCCCAAATATTGCTGAGTAACAGTCGATGGGAATCCATACTGAACTTTTAATCGATTAACCCAACCACCTTCCTGATCGATAGCTACGAACAATGGTGTCTCTGCGATGCTTTGAATCGAAGATATTAGATTTCTTAACTGCCCAGGTGATTCAATATTCCGA
>CAZLTJ010000135.1:0-5353 GCA_964562425.1 uncultured bacterium | reverse complement strand
TTGCTTCCTATTTATTATTGCTGCAATAGCCTTTGAAAGTGAGTTATGCAATCTTTTAAGGCTTTTAATATTCCTACTATCCCCAGCGTATTCCATTTCCGAACCGATATCTGTAATTATCCTAAATCCATAACTCGCACCTGAGGCAGTTAAATGGTGTCCCATTAAAGAAATTTTGTCAAACTCCTGTTTTTCGAGTAAAATTTTGAATTTTGATAATTTCTCCTGCAATCTGCTCAAGTAGTCACGTTGTAGCTGTTCATCTATTCCTTTGTCCAGTTCCTCACTTAAAATGGGTTTTTGAACAGCTTTTTGCAGATATTTACTGACTTCCTCAAGCAAAGTATCTGGATTAAAAGGTTTTCGGATATAGCCAATTGCGCCTAATGATAAACCCTTTTGAATTTCGCTTTCCTGCACCGAGCCTGAGAATAACACCACTGGGACATGTTTTATCTCGCTATTTTCTTGAATGATTTTCAATATTTCATAACCACTCATTTCCTGCAGGTTTAAATCCAGAATAATAAGATCAATCAATTCCCTTTTCGCTATAGCAATTCCATCAGGTCCGTTAAATGCCCAGAGGACCTCGCAGCCGTTTGCCTGTAATACCCTTTTCACAGCAGAGACCATTTCGGGCTCATCATCGATTAATAGAATCCTTGCTGATTTTATTTCTCTCGTTGACATAAATAATCACCTTTTGTTTTAACATACATCCTTAATGGGTAATTGAAAAGTCAAGTGTTTGTCAATTTATATCATATTTATATTTCAATTATAGGTATTAATAAGTTTTTTATGACCTGTTTATGGGTAAATTTATTGTAAATGTGCTTCCCTTTCCGGGTTCGCTTTCTACATCAATAGTTCCATTATGCTCCTGGATTATTCTATGGGAAATTGACAAACCAAGTCCTGTTCCCTCATCAGGATCTTTAGTTGTATAAAACATATCAAAAATCTTTCCAATATCTTCTTTTTGTATTCCTTTTCCAGTGTCACTTATCTGAATTACAATGGAATCTTCAATAGTATATGTCTTTATCTTGATTATGCCATGATTATCAATACTTTGTACTGCATTCATAAGTATATGCATAAATACATAATTTAATTTATCTATATCGCATTCTACTAATGGTATATCACCAAATTCTTCTACGAGTTCGGCTTTGTCTTTCAATTTATTCCAGATTTTATTCAGTGTATCTTTTATACAATGGTTAATATTTTCTGGTCTCATTGAGGTTTTTCGCTCTTCGGAGAAGTCTACTAAACTTGAAACGATTTTCTTTACCTTCTTTGAACCTTCAAGCGATTCTTCAATAGCATCTTTCATATCCTTTAGAATAAAGTTAATATCAGTATCTTCTTTTAACTCCAAAAATCCTTTAATAAATGCTTTTTCATTACTTGGTTTTATCTTTGAATACTCATCAATCAGTTTTTGGATACCCATAAAGAAATTAGTTGCCTTTTTACTATATTTTTTTAAAGTTTCTAAATTACTATTAATATATCCCATCGGATTATTAATCTCATGCGCAACACCAGCTGCAAGTATTCCAATAGATGCCATCTTTTCTGATTGAATCAACATTTGTTCCATTTTCTTGTGCTCTGTAATATCACGCACCGAGATAATAAAAGCAATATCTCCTTCCCACTTTGTTTCCATAGAACGCATGTCTGCCGTTCGTATCTTTTTGCTTCTACCAATAATATCAACTTCTACTGATTCTCCAGTTATCACTGGAAAACCGAATTGTTGACCAATGTATTCATTAGCACTGCGATCAAGGAGAGATTCTGCTGCAGGATTGATAAAATGCACAAATCCATCAAGGTCAATAACTATTATCCCATCAGCATTCTTTTCAACTATATTATGTAATCTTTCTTCACTCTCTCGAAGCAACTTTTCCATCTGCCGTTTCTCCTCAATGAGGTGCTGATTTTCAAATGTTTCTCTAAAAATAGCCAATACCTCATCCATATTCAAGGATTTGATAATGTAACCCGATGCTCCTTTGTTCAAAGCCCGAGTTGCGTTCTCAATAGTGGCATAAGCGGTAATTATAATTACTGCCATTTCGGGATATATTCCCTTCAAAGGTGCTATGAGCTCTATCCCTTCCATGTCTGGAAGACAAATATCAACTAAAGCAATATTGAAGGATTTCTTTTTCGCTTTCTCTAATGCCTCTCCTCCTGTTTCAGCCGTCTCTATTTCATAACCCTTCTTCTTAAATATGAGAGACAGGCTTCTTTGGTTACTCTCATCGTCGTCAACGATGAGAATACTCTCTCTTTTGCTCATCTTTTAATTATACTTTTTTTTGTTTTGTGTTTGCCTTGTGGCCAACATGGTTATATCATATATAGGTTACAACAACAACAAAGAATAAAAAAATGACTTTACTTAAAATCAAAAAATATCTTTGAGACGTTCCACTTCTGCTTCCGCATAGTGTGTGGGAGTGCCAGACAATATTCCAGAAACATTCTTAAAAGACTTACCTATATGCATCCCTTCTGAATCAATGGAGAACTCACGGATATCTTTATCATGTGGAGAACCACGCATTTTAAGAACCGCTATACCTCGAAGCATTCCCCCTCCAATTTCAATATACCGGAGCAGAATAATTGAGTCTGTGATTGAGGAAATATGTGCTTCAGTAATCGAGGAGCCTCCAACAAGTGTTGGAGTGGTAGCTGTAAAAAGTCCAATAATCTCTTTGTGCTTTATATATGATGTCAAGCTGATGACAAATTCTCTATAACTCTTAACCGTTGAAACACGCTCCAAAGCGGACAGGCTGTCTATGGCAACCCTTTTAGGATTATATTCATCAATAACCTTTTTAATACTAATTAAATGGTCTTCGAGTCCTTTTACCTCTGGATATTCACAAACAATTTTTAGTTTTTTATTCTTTTCCATTTCATCATAATCAGCTCCCCAACCTGAAGCATTTCGAGTGAGCTGTCCACGGCTTTCCTCAAAAGCAAAAAGCAGGCAGCTTTCACCATTATTAGCTCCACCTTTAATAAATTCCGTTACCAAAAGTGTCTTCCCTGTTCCTGTGGGACCGGATAGTAATAATATAGAATCTCTGAAGAATCCGCCGCCACACATTTCATCAAGAATTTGATTCCCTGAAGTAACACGGATATTAGATGATTTCTGGCTTAGTTCAATATCTGACAGCGGAATAACAATAATACCTTCATCCGGAATAACTGTAAAAGGAAATTCTCCTTTACAATGTGAAGTTCCGCGAAACTTAAGGATTTCTACAGTTCTGCGGCGTTTTGCCTCTTCCAAAACATTTCGTAAAATAATCACATTGTCAGCCACAAATTCTTCGATGCCATAACGGGCTATTTCACCATATTCATTAACTCGTTCGGTCGTCATAATAGCGGTTACACCCATTTCTTTTAATGCAGATGCAATACGAAAGAGTTCTTTACGGATTATTCCAATATTATCAAACTGATTAAAAATCGCTCCCAGCGAATCAATAGCGATGAGATTAGCACCATTATTTTTAATAGCATACTCTATGCGCAACAACATAGGCCCTAAGTCATATTCTCCTGCTATAGTAAATTCAACTTCCAGTTGGGGGGATAAATCTACAAATGTCCACTTACCTTCTGTTTCCCATTTCTCGATATCCCAACCAAAACCCTTCATATTTTTCCGTATATCTTCAGGTGTTTCTTCAAAAGTAACAAACACTCCTTTTTCATTTTCCTTTATAATTCCCTCTGCCAAAAATTGACAAGCAAATACTGTTTTTGCACTGCCGGCAGTGCCTGAAACTAATGTTGTTCGACTTTTCGGAAGCCCTCCCAAGGATATAAAATCAAACCCTGAGATGTTAGTCTTTTGTTTTTCTAAAATATTACTATTGTTTTTATTCCTCACTTTTTCTCTCCTTTATAAATAATTTTATTTTAACTGTAAATCTAATCCCAATAATATTTTTTCCTTATCCGATAAATCGCCAATGATTCGTATGAGAGAAGATGGTAATTCTTTTATTAAAGTAGGAAAGGCTACTATTCCATCATCTTCTGCTATCTGTGGATTTTCCAGGAGATCAATGATTTTAATCTCATATTGGTCTTGTAAATCTTCTCTACATATTTTCCGAAGATTTGTAATGGCAATCTCAGACTTTGCAGTGTGACCTATGATATATAATTTTAGAGTTATTTTCTCTTGTGTCATTAATCCTCTTATTTATTTTTTATAAAGTAATAATATTTAAGAGAATTGCCACATCGCTCCGCTCCTCGTCGTACCGGAGGTAGATCCGCCTTTGGCGGATAATGACACGAATGGGCTTGTCATTGCGAGCCGAAGGCGTGGCAATCTCACAGAAAAATAAATATTAGAATGTAGTTACTTTACGAGCTGTAAATCTAATCCTAATAATATTTTTTCTATATCAGATAAATCGCCGATAACTCGTTTTATTGGAGAAGGTAATTCTTTTATCAAAGTTGGACAAGCCACTATTTTATCATCTTCAGCTAAGTGTGGATTTTCCAAGAGATCAACGATTTTAATCTCATATTGACCTCGCAATTCTTTATCACACAATTGCTTGAGATTTTTAATAGTATCTTCATACTTTGTTGAATGTCCAAGTACATATAATTTTAAAATATACTTGCTCATTTGTAACCTCATTATTTATTTACTAATTTATTAGAATTGTCAATTTTTGATGATGTTCTGAAACCTAAATAATAATTACGATAATATGAAATCATGTAACCCATGACCTTAAACAGCAAGATTCGACCCTCTTCAACATAGCTCAGTGATTTTTTTGGAGATTTTCTATCTTTTTTTTCTTCGAGCATAGTTGTATGAATCTCCACTATATCACGGGGACCTACTTTCAATATGCATAACTGTTCAGAATAAGAACGAATTTCATTTGAGATATCATAGTCAACTTTAAATATTTGTTGTTCAAATGCTCTATCCATTAATTGTATATATTTTTGAACTAATTCCCTAAATTGAGTCGGATTGCATTTGCTTAACAGTTCTGTAGCTAATAATTTTGCGCTAATACTTGGGTAGCCACTCTGAGAAATATTTTCTAATGAACTAATTTCTTTTTCTTGCCGTTCTCTCTGCTTTGCAAGTAGCCGGTTTCGCTCAGTGATATCCCGTATAACAACAGTAAACAAGCTTGAACCTTCAGAAGATTTGAAAACATCACCTACAGTAATTTCACAGTCTAACTCCTCAGAATTTTTTTTCATTGCCTTGATTTTATTCATTATGCTGTATCCTTTTTTCTCATTTATATTG
>CAZLTJ010000134.1:0-5378 GCA_964562425.1 uncultured bacterium | reverse complement strand
CTTTTTAAAAGATGGAGGATGTAAAATCACAGTCAAAGGATTTTTTAAATATTTATTTGAAATCCTTATAACATCCTCTTTACTCACTGAACGGATTTTCTCTGCAATAGTTTTATGATAATCATAACCAAAACCGTAAAGTTCATTTAATGATGCATCACTAACCAAGTCCGATTGTCTTTGGAATCCCAGCAGATTTCGCTCAGCAATTACATTAGTTGTTCGATTAAGTTCTTCCTCAGTGAAATCTCCTGATTTAATTTTTTCAATTGTTCTGAGAATAATCACATAAACTGAATCGAAATTCTCCTGCTGAAATTGTGTTGTTATTGTAAAATCACCGCCAAATCTTGAAGCATTTAGGCTAGCCCAGGAAATATAAACAAGATTTCTTTTCCCTCTGAGCTCTTCGTTTAGCCAACCTGTCAATCCACCACCGCCAGAAAGAAGACCTGTAATTGCCCTCAAAGTCCATTTATCACTTTCATTATTGCTGGCACAAGCATCATAGCCTATTTTTAAAGTTATTTGAGATCTATTAGTTTCCAGTTTAACTAAATCCGGTTTTATCCTTGGTTCTGGAATAGATATTTCAGATAAAACTGAATTGGTTTTCTTTAATTTCACAAAAACATTTGTAAGTCTTCTTTCCATTTCCTCAATTTTCATCGGACCAGATATAGCCAAAACTATACAACTGGGATCTATGATTTTTTCCCAATACGTTTTTGCAACCTTATATGTCAGATTTATGATATTATCAGGATAACCTATTGTTGGTCGAGAATAAGGATGTTCATTATAGAATTTTTCATCAAAGAGGATATTAGCTTCTCCAGCCCAAGAACTTTTAGTTCTGTTAAACTGAGCAATTTGATTATTTCTAATTTTTTCCTCTGATGATTTTGGGAAAGTCGGGTTCATAAGTATCTCAGACACTAATTCCAAAGCATCATCGAAATCGGAAGCTAAAAATTTCCCTTGAATATATATGGTATGCCTACCTGAATTATGAGAAATGTTAATGTTAAGGTCATCTTGACGACCTTGAAGTTTCTCGAATGTTGGATATCTCTTGGAGCCTTCGCCAATATAGCTTGCTGTAAAATAAGCTAAGCCTGATTGCTCGGGTGGCTCATAAATTGAACCACCATGAATGTAAATAGAGAAATCGAGAGTAGGTACAGAATTGTTTTCTGCCATAAGTAAACGTAAGCCATTTGGCAAGGTCTTCAATGTAAATTCAGGTTTCTGTGAAACCTTAGATTCAGCAAATTGAATATCCGACGGTGTATTTGCACCAATTGGTTTGATAATTGCTAAAGTCATACGATTTTTTTTAAAGTATTTTTTGGCTACTTCTTGAACATATGCAGGAGTAACTTCATCGATACCTAAGAGAAAAAATCCGTCCGTAAAAGGTGTTCCATGGTTGAGTATCCTATACATAAGTTGTGAGGTTTGTGAGTTAACAGTTTCATCAATCATTAAAGTCCTTTTTCGAATAATTTCCTTTGCCCATTGAATCTCGGATTCTTTAACTCCATTTGTTTTTACATTATCAATCTCGTTCCAAATCGTCTTAAGAAGTTCATCTCTATTTTGATAATCGAATGATCCACTAATCATAAATTGACCACGTCCATCACTACTCGGATATGCAGAAGCACTTATAGAATTGGCTAATGGAGTTTCACAATTGACAAGCTTCATGTCCAAACGTGATGTAGAAGCACCTGAGAGAATCATAGCCAAAACCCACAATGCATTATCATCGTCATCACCGAATAATGTAGTTGGAATTCCCATCCTGAATTGTGAAACATCAACATCTGCTTCTTCTTCTACTACAATAGGATTAGTTCTCAGTGGAACAACAGCTAAATCCTGTTTATATACTCTTTTTCGTTCCCAAGGTCCAAATAGTGAATCGACAACACTCATAACCGTAAAAGTATCTAAATCTCCTGCAATGACGAGAATTGCGTTATTTGGAGCGTATCGAGAGTTATAGTATTCTTTTAGTTCTTCGCGAGTTAATTCGAGGAACTTATCTTCATAACCTATTGTAGGATCCATATAAGGCGTATTTCTATAGAATACCTTTGAGTAAATACTAGATAAAATTCTGCTAGGTTCTTCATTGCCTTTTCGAATTTCCTGAGTAATTACACCTTTTTCCCTATTTATTTCAAAAGAATCGAATGCACATGCCTTGATATTTTCCGATAAATACATCATCAACGGTATAAACGCTTTCGCTGGTCCTGAACCGTAATAACATGTAACATCTTTATTTGTATATGCGTTTGTTGCAAGTGAGTTTTCTGTTATAATTTTTTTATATTCATTTTCTGTTCGAAATTTTGTTGTTCCACCTGAAACAACGTGCTCCAGATAATGTGATATACCACCCCCCATGTATTTCTCCTCATGAGCTGAACCTGTTAATATTAGAATTCTAGCGGATACTCTTGGGGTAGTGTGATTTTCCCAGAATGCTACGTGTAACCCGTTCGACAAAACCCAGTGGTAGATAGGTGGTCTTGGTATGATGCTATCTGGTACCCATTCATGAAATATTGGTAAATCTCGTGCAGCGAATAGTGAAGATGCAAGAATTAAAAAGACAATCGTAATCTTATAGATACGTGACATTTTTGTTACCTCTTAAAGTTATACATTAAATTATAAATCTATCTTCTTATAAGTCAAGCGGTTTTTAATGTGATGTTATTTATTTTTTATTTGAAAAAGCTAAAAAACTGCCCCGCGTAGGAATCGAACCTACGACCCGCTGATTAAGAGTCAGCTGCTCTGCCACCTGAGCTAGCGGGGCAATGACTTGTATAATATTCAGGTGATTATCTGTATCAAGAATTTTCAATTAGTATCAGAAAGTACATAAGTAATTAGTAAAATTATGTTTCAATCATGCTATTCTACGGTTACGCTCTTTGCAAGATTTCTTGGTTGATCGATGTTGCATCCTCTTAGAACTGCGATTTGGTATGCTAATAATTGAAGAGGAATAACAGAAAGCATTGGAATAAACATATGTTCTGTATTGGGTATGTAAATTACATGTTCCGCTAACTCTTTTATAGATTCGTTTCCTTCTGTGGCAACTGCAATGACTCGTCCTCCTCTTGTACGAACTTCCTCGATATTGCTTATGGTTTTTTTATATAGAGGATCATCAGTAGCTATAAACAGAACTGGCATGTTGTTATCTATTAGAGCAATAGGACCGTGTTTCATTTCTGCAGCAGGATAACCCTCAGCGTGAATGTAGGAAATTTCTTTTAACTTCAATGCTCCTTCAAGAGCCACTGGGAAATTAAATCCTCGTCCAAGATATAGAACGTTTTGGTGATTTTTAAATATTTCAGCAATTTCCTTTATTTGACCTGTTTTTGTTTCGTTGTCCAGTATACTTTGCACCTTATCCGGGATTTGCATGATTTCTATGGTTAGTTTTCTTCCAATTTCGGCAGGAAGTCCTTTCATTCTTCCTAACATAAGTGATATCAGAGAAAGAACCATAACTTGAGATGTAAAAGCTTTGGTAGAAGCAACTCCAATTTCCGGACCAGCATGAATATATACACCTGAATCAGTCTCTCTTGCAATTGTTGATCCAACACAATTAACAATACCAAATACCTTTGCACCATGACGTTTGGCTTCATGCAACGCTGCTAGTGTATCCGCAGTCTCTCCGGATTGACTTATTACAAAAACAGGAGTTTTTTCATTTAAAATTGGGCTTCTATATCTAAACTCAGAAGCATACTCAACCTCGACTGGGATTCGCACTAGTTCTTCAATAAGGTATTCTCCTATAAGAGCAGAATGCCAGCTTGTTCCGCATGCGGTAATAGAGATCCTTTCTGAGTTAGCAAGTAGATCATGATATGGTTTCAAACCATTTAAACGCGATATTCCATCCTCGACAACCAATCTTCCAAGAAAAGCATTCTTTAATGTCTGAGGTTGCTCATATATTTCCTTAAGCATAAAATGCTGATAACCGCCTTTTTCCAATTCTTGAAGCGAGAATGAAATCTTTTCTACTTTAGGTTCAATAAATTCTCTCTGCAAATTCCTTATATAAAAGTCGTTAGCTTTAATAACAGCGTATTCTCCTTCTTCGAGATAAATGACTCTATTGGTGTATCTAACGACTGCAGTTGCATCTGAAGCAATGATATTCTCACCTTCGCCTGCACCTATAAGTAATGGGCTTCCATGTCTTGCTGCATAAATTCTATCTGGTTCTTCAAGATTAATTATGCCAAGGCCATATGTACCCTTGAGTTCAAGCAGAGCAAGCCGAGTTGCATCTTCAAAATCGTCTGTTTCTTTAAGCATTTCCGAAATCAAATGTGCTATAACTTCTGTATCGGTTTCTGTTGATAATTTATGTCCCTTGGATTCGAGGAATTTTCTAAGTGCTCTATAGTTTTCAATAATGCCATTGTGGACAACAGCTATTTTTCCGCTGTTATCAATATGTGGATGAGCATTTTTATCTGATGGTTCACCGTGAGTTGCCCATCGAGTGTGAGCTATTCCTATGTTTGTTTTTAAGTTTATTTTCTGAAGTTCTCTTTGGAGAACAATAATCTTACCTTTTTTCTTAAGGACAAAAAGATTATTGTTTTCAATAATGGCTATGCCTGCGGAATCGTATCCTCTATACTCAAGGCGTTTTAAACCTTCAATTAATACAGGCACTGCATTACGTTTCCCAACATACCCGATAATCCCACACATTATAACCTCCAATGATACGTGATAATGAATAATATTCTAGTAATTTAGATTCAAATGAAAATTCTGCAAAAGAAAAGTGTAATTGATTGTTGGAAATAACTAGTTAGTTGATGCAAATCGATTGCTTAATGATTGTATTTTCATATACATTTAGATTGCAATTAAATACAGTTTTTTTAATGTAGTACATAAGAAGCTATAGAATTTTATATAAATTCTGTTTAATAAACGAAACTGCCTCTGTACCGTATTTTTTTGTTACGATTTTCAGGTCATCAGAATCATCATCTACAATGGCTTGAGATACCTCTTTTATTGCATTGTAATAGATTGAAGTTTCATTACTACGTAAAGTTATTTTATGTCTCATAAGAATATTTTGCACAACATAATCCTGTGGATTCTCGACTTCGATTGTTTGTTTTAACTCAGAATAAGCATCAATGACTTTGGATAAAGTGGGGATATCTATACTAACCTTATGAATATTCTTTTCCTTTTTAGTCTTCTTACCACTACAAGAAAAAATTGTGAGAAGAGATAAAATAATCGTTGAAAATATAAATATTTTTACACAGTTTTTCATCACATTATAATTA
>CAZLTJ010000133.1:0-5393 GCA_964562425.1 uncultured bacterium | reverse complement strand
TGATTAAAAGCTGGCTTGAAGATATGGGTTATAATGCTTGGCTTGAACCGTTCGAAATTCTCGATTCAGCACCCGGAGACGGTGAATTAACCCCTATCGAACCGGAGGGAGAAAGCGTATTTGTGAGACCGGTTGGACTTTCTAAATGCGGGGAAACGGAAGGACATATAGTAATACTCGACGTTTCAGAACCAGAATTTGCCGATAAGAAAAATCTTAAAGACGCAATCGTTTTTATGCAACATTATCCAAGACGAAAATGGCTCGAACTTTTTCGGGAAGTTGGTGTTGCTGCAGCATTAACAGTATTGGGTATACATATGGAAAAATCTGTCCTAACGCTATCTCAAACAAACGCTGCAGAATTTGGGAATGAATTGTTGCTTGCTTCAATATCTTATGATAAAGCTATTAAATTTATTCGAGATGAAGTAAAAATAGTGAGGATTAAACTGAAACAAGAGAAATACACCGTAAAATCCCATAATGTAGTGGCAGAATTAGATGGAGAATGCGACCGTCAGCTTATTATCGTTGCACATTTTGACACAACTCCATTATCTCCCGGTGCTCAGGACAACGCTGCAGGAACTGCTGAGGCTCTTGGTGTAGCGAAATGTATCGCTAAAGAGAAATTCATTCGAAGAATAAAATTTATATTTTGTGGATCTGAAGAAAAGGGGCTTCTTGGTGCTAAATCTTACGTTGCTGCGCATGCAGATCAGTTAAATAAAATCGACCTTGTAATTAATCTCGATGTTGGCGGTAATCCATTTTCACCAATAATTTTCAGATCGATAGGGACGCAAGAATTATTAAACTATGTAAAGGGAATTCTACATCAGAAAGGAATGACCGGTAATTTTATCGAGGATATATACTCAAGCGATAATATGCCCTTTTCCTGCAGAAATGTGCCATCTTTAGCCATTGCACGTGCAGGAATTGAATACAAGGGGCATTCTCCACACGATACTGCAGAATTGACGTGTAATGAAGCGTTAGTGGATATTATCGATGCAACTGAAGTAATTCTGAGAGAAATTGCGAATTCAAAATTTCTACCTTATGAAAGAAAAATTTCTAAGGAATTGAAAAAGAAAATAGAAGATTATTTTAACGAACGTAAATAAATTAGAAAAAGAACTTCGTATCTTAACCTATTCAAACACAGAGCATTAGATATTTATATTTTTCCTAAGGACAACTAAATATGCTGGGGCATATGCAAGCTTATACGGCTTGGAATGATTCTTTACAATAAAGCCCCACCGTAAGAATTCCTCATTTAGTTTAATATATTGTTCCATAACTAAATTTAATAGTCGAGATGCAATAAGATCTCCTAAGTCATTCCACCAACTTATTAAATTTGCTGGCTGTGAAATAAATTCCACTGTAGTTTGTGAAGCAGCATTAACAACCAAATTAAGGCTTACCTTCAACTCTCTCAATCCTGCAAAATTGCATCGTACAAGAAGACCGTCAGCCGAAATAGATTCAATTGGCTCTTGTCCCATAACTGGTGTGGCTTTCTTCCACTCGAGATGAAATTTTTTGAGATTGAAATATCTCTCCATATAATGACGTGGTCCATTTGCAGCCTGAAAGAGCAGTTTATAAATATCCTGAACCTCCAACGCAGGATAACGTTGAATATGATAATTCAACACATTAATCATTCTCTGATTCATTTTCTGAAACTTCCTGCTGGCTTTAACTGTCGAAGCATCATTGTAAGATAGCTTCCCTTAGGTAATTCAACTGTTAAAACAAGCTTTTTCCATCCCTCATGTAATTCATCTTCCAACCATTGCCAATTTAATCTCTTAGGGCGTACTAATAACTTTCGTCGTGAGCTTTTGAAAAATAAACCAGTAACTTTCGAGCGTAATCCTTCAAATCCATTAATACCAAGCCCTGTTAGGACTTCATCGTAGATCTTTCCTAATTGTCCTTCAAGTTTTAACTTCATCGATGCAAGCGGAATTTCAGTATCTCTAATTAGAAGAAATAATCCTTCACTCAATTCCTTCAGATAATAAATTATCTCTCCTAACTTAAACCTTTGCGGTAGAAGATTAGATATTGGGATAGTCATTTTTAAATAATCACTAGTGACTCTATTCCATATAAATGCTTGAAATGCTGTTCCAAGAAGAAACAAAAAATCTCTATCAACTTTTTCCAAGGCTTGTCGATATCCTTTTTTATGAGCATGCATATGTTCAAGCACACTTCGTTCCCAAAGTGTGGGCGCTAGATCTAAGCATGTGAGCCAATTGTTCCAATTCTTTTGAACACATTTTCTAAATCTTCTTTGTCTCGAGTTATCTTGCGATGATGCCATAAATAACAATCTCAGAGCCTTAGCATAATCCTCGAGAATAACTGTGTGGGCAAAGAAACCCTTGCCGTGCCTTGCGGAAGAAAGCCTTTGCTCATCGTAATAGTTTACGAAACCTTGATCCGAAATAATTTTCATACGTTGTTCAATCCGCTGAATTTCGTATCCTCGAATATTTCTTGCAACAACTGTAAACCTATTTCCGACCAGAACAGACTTTGATACTGGCCGATTCGCTCTGCCAATGAAATCCATTTCATAATTTTTCGCTCTGATTCGCCACAGTTTACCCTCAAGTATCGATATGTATTGTGTTGAAATCGAATACCTGTCCTTAAGTCCTCCGTATCCGATGTTCTTTCGCTTAATTCGAAGTCTCTTGGCAATATCGTTTATTACATCTAAAGTATTTGTGCCGCGTTTTTCAATTTTATAAATCGAGAAAAGTCCCTCACCATGAACAACATCAAGGCTAAGCAGTTCCTCTACACGAAAATCCTCTAATTTTTCCTTAAGTTTCATGTGATAACAAAAAAATAAATTTCAAAATTATATAACAGTTAAGTTTATCTAACATAAGGGATTTCATTTTTAAATTTTTTCCCTGAACGACTCATAAGATATGCAGCTATGATAAATATAACCGCCGATACAACAAATGCTGTATGAAAATCAGCAAAAGACATAATCATCCAACCTATCACAGGTGCAATAATTCCTCTTACACCTGTCATTGTTAAATGAACAGATTGATAAGCCACTTCTCGATTCGGTTCTGCAAAATATATTGAACCAATATTCCATGTTATTAGTACACCAGCCATAGCAAACGAAAAAAATAAAAACGCTAAGTAAACACCTGAGAGTCCAAGACTGGATGATACTGCGAGTAAAATCGGGTAGAGTGCTAAAAGACCGAACAGCATTGCAGCATATGTAAATGGTTCGTTTTTATCGTGAAATCTACCTGTAAATGGTGAAAAAATTACAATGCCAAGTTTCCCCAAAACACCCCGAGCAATAGAGATCTGTTTGTAACTCATATTCATTACGTCTACCAGATATATGGGAACTACCGGCAATAATAAAAGAAATGCACAACCGTAAACGAAAAAATTAATTTCGAAATGAAAGAATTGTTTGTTCTTCTTAAAAATTCTCGAAACAAGTTTAACAGGATTTTCAAATGGATGCTGTTCTCTATGTGGAATGGGAATTATACCTAAAATCAGACAGGCAAGCGCTCCCGAAATTCCAACAATGAAAAAAATCAGTCTAAATAGATTTTGATCAATATCTAAAAAGTAACCTGCAACTAACGATGCCCCAAGCCCAATGCAGTTAGCAACACTAGATGCGGTTCCAAACCATCTTCCACGTCTTGCGTCTGGATAATTCATCGACAGGATGTAATTCTGAATTGGATTAATAATCCCAACGGGAAGAATAAACAGCCAAATGCATATTATATACTCAATGGGTGTTTTCACTATAAACATCAAAGCCATTGCAACAACTCTCAAAACAGCTCCAATAATCAGAAAAGGTCTAAAATGTACATGGCGTTGAATGTAACCAATAAATGTTGAGGATAGTATCCATGCAATAGGAAGACTCATAACAAGAAGGGTTATCAAACCACTGGAAGCATTGAAGTATTTTCTTGCCACAATCTCTCTAAAACTATCGATAATACCTAACGCAGCTCCATTAAAAAAGGAGAAAAGTATGTGTAGGAGAAGAGTTTTACGCTCAATTTCAGTCATAAATCTTTGAGAAATAATCATTTATTTTAGAACCTAAAAAAAGAACAAAAAAGATGCTTGCGGCAGAGTAAGAAATAACTTACTCCGGATAGAATAATTAATTGTCGCACCAAAGGATACCTGACTTTTGTGAAGTTTAGCACTTCCAAACATGGTTCCAATACCAATGACAAATTCCGGTTTGCCTGAGCCACCCCACATCGATACACCGGAAACAATAGAAAAATCACCATACTTTCTTTCAACTGGAGTATAGCTATACATAAGTCCAACATTAAAGAAACCTTCGCCCAATTCACCCCATGCAGCACCAGTAATCATAAATGAAGATTTATCATGGTTCATCCTATAACCTAGCCCTAAACCGGAAAGAGCACCTGCCGCGAAACCTATTCCGTATTTCCATTTTGATTCGGGATCCTTACCCGAATAATTAACATCTGATTCCTGACCAAATGAGATTGTAGAAATTATAATACAGATAAATATGTAGATGAATTTCCTCATTTTTAACCTCCATGAAAAAGATTAATCTAATAAATACAATTCTCCAAAATTGAGTACTAAAATTATTGAAGCAGTCAAAATTTTTCATACTTCTTTGTATTCTTCGTAGGTTAGGTGCAGGCTCAGAATAATGTTATTCCGACGAAAAACAGCGGTTCGTCCTTTCCGTCTTCCCAGTTGTCTTCGAATCCCCAGATTCGGCTCGTTCCCCCGCCGACGAAAACGCTTATCAACGACGTAATGTTTATGCCGACGGTTCCTCTGAGTTGCAGGGCATATTGGTCATCCTCATCGTCGGTATCATAGAATTCATCCTTATTCAGTAAAATCACCCCGGCGTCGAGGTCGAGATAGGTGGACTTTATCGGGATATGATAGCCGTAATAGAAGGAATGTGTGAAGCATTCGTTCTCCTCATTGGGAACATCGATAGCGCCGAACGATAGAATCGAATAGAAGTTATTCGCAACGAATTTCGCTCCAAGATTCGCCCCGGACAGGTTGCTGCCGTATGCTATAGCCTGTATTCTACCGTTCCCGGCAATATTAACCAGACCGATCGGGATGCCATGTAACTCCCGCGCAATGTTTACGAGTCCTATCTGTGCGCCGTCAATATCGGAAGCGATATTCACAATTCCACCGACCTGAAGACCTGAAACATCGCGTGCTATGTTTGCGATTCCTGCTAATTGAGCACCCTCCAGGATACCTTTGTTAATGTTGGCGATACCGGCGGTCTGGAAACCCTCGAACGCGTTACCGCATATGGC
>CAZLTJ010000132.1:0-5419 GCA_964562425.1 uncultured bacterium | reverse complement strand
ACTGATTCAACACTAATAGCATTAAGAAATACATTGAGAAAATTAGTATAGTGTAATGTTATCAGTTTGAAAGTTTAATTATGAGTATCCTTTAAGTAAAAATCTTATTATATCCCAAAATATGATTGGAAAAAATGTTATTTGTATATTTTTAATCTTCTAAGATATTTAAAAAAACTTATTTAGTCATTTGAAAATTGTATAACATAAAGATTTTCTATCATTGAAAAGGAGGAGCTATGGCGGATGTAAAGGAAATTATTGAAAAGTTATCAAAAGAGAGTGGCGTTAAAGCAGTAATTATTGTTAGTAAAGAGGGTTTTGCGATTTCTGTTGCTTCTGAGGATCCTAAGGTTGATGCTGATGCTATCGCAGCCGTTGTAATGATGGGGGAAAAAGCATTGAAATCTATTGGTGAAGAATTAAGCCTTAACGATTTGAAAATGGCTTCATATGAATATGAGAAAGGCACAATTTTAGTTCGGAGAATTAATCCCGATGCAATGTTGGTAGTGTTGACTGAGCCTAAGGCACCAATTGGATCTTTACGATTTTTGACAAAGAGAAGAATTAAAGACCTAGCAAAATTATTGCAGTAAATACTTTCCCATGTTTTAATAACCGGTTCTTTGAATATGGAAAACCGGCTTTCACTAAGCATATATAAGATGATTGATGAATTATTAACGAAAGAAGATATTGAATTATTAAAGAACTGCAAAATTTGCCCTCGCAAATGTGGTATAAATCGTTTTGAGTCTTTGGGCTTTTGTGGTGCTGATTCATTTATAGATGTTTCCAGTATTAATTTGCATTATGGTGAGGAACCCCCAATATCTGGAAGAAGCGGTTCCGGAACGATTTTTCTCACTCATTGTAATATGAAATGCGTTTATTGCCAAAATTATCCAATTAGTCAATTGGGGGTGGGTAAGAGAGTCACGATAAGTGAGATTATCAAATCGATGTTTGATCTACAGAAACGTGGTGTAAACAATATTAATTTTGTAACTCCTAGTCATTACATTGTTAATATTAGAAGAGCGATTTTGTCCGCAAGAGAACGTGATCTAAGAGTACCAGTAGTTTATAATACAAGTGGTTATGATTCGATTGAAGGTCTGAAGCTAATACAAGGAATAGTTGACATATATATGCCAGATTTGAGGTACTTTGATTCAAAATATTCCAAGAAATTTTCAATGGCTTGGGATTATCCTGAAGTTGCAAGAAGGGCTGTTAAATTTATGCATCTGGATGCCGGGGATCTTATCATGAACGAGAAAGGTATAGCAATAAAGGGTTTGTTAATAAGGCTATTAGTTCTTCCAGAAAATATTTCTGGTACAGAGAAAACTTTAAGATGGATTGCTCAAAATTTAGGAACCAATACTTATCTCAGCATTATGAGTCAGTATTTTCCAGCTCATAATTATAGGAATTTCCCTCCCTTGGATAGAAGAATTACAAAAAAGGAATATCAATGTGTTCTCGATGTGGTTGATGAGCTTGGGTTTTCAAGAGGTTATATTCAACCGATGATATAAAAAAATAAATAGTATTCTGCCCTTGCCTTTTTGCTTATCGAAAATACTTTTAAATTATGGATATCGAGGGAGTTAAATACATAATAGTTTTTATTTTATTTTCAGTCCTTGGATTTTTATTCAGAGGTATATTTGGATGGATTGTTGCTGTATTATCATTACTTGTGGTATTATGGATTGTTTTCTTTTTAAGAGATCCAGATCGGACGATACCCACGGATGATGATGTTGTTGTTTCGCCTGCTGATGGGAAAATTATCTATGTTAGTGAAAATTCTGAATGTAATACTGAAATCGCAATTTTCATGAGTCCTTTTGATGTTCATATTAATCGAATTCCGATATCAGGAGAAGTTCTATCAATAAAGCATATAGCTGGAAAATTTCATAAAGCCTATACTTCTGAAGCACATTTTGAGAATGAACGGGTCGAGATTCTTTTGAAGACTGGTTTCGGAAAGATTCTTATCAAGCAAATAGCAGGTCCCATTGCACCAAGGATTTTATGTAGAGCTCGCAAAGGTGAAATCTTTAAAACAGGTCAGAGATTTGGTTTAATAAAACTCGGTTCTAGAGTTGAACTTCTGTTTTACAATCATATAGATGTTATTGTTAAATTTGACGATAAGGTAAAGGCTGGAGAAAGCATTTTAGGTAGATTTACTGAAGAGAATTAATGCAAGCTTTTTATACTAATTAATTGTATTAATTGAAAATATGTTAGATTTGTAGAAGAAAAAAAGATTATGAATAAAACTAACGATAAACTTAGGACGAAAATTAACTCAAGAGGGAGATTTAACTCTTCTCACAAAGACTATCATAAATTTGCACCTTTTGTGCCGGGTATTTTTACTTTCTGTAATTTGCTTGCAGGATTCGCATCTTTGGCAAATAGTTCTCAAGGTAAATATGTAGATGCTGCGTTTTTAATTGTTATAGGCGCACTTTTTGATTTTTTGGATGGAAGGATTGCACGCCTTATGGAATCTGCATCTCATATAGGTATTCAATTAGATAGTCTAGCCGATTTTTTAACATTCGGCATAGCTCCAGGATTCTTGTTGTTTTCCATTGGCGCCTATGGTTTTGGCGATTGGAATTTTTTAATTCCAATATTATATATCATTGCTGGGGCTTTCAGATTAGCTAGATATAACATTTTGGCAAGAGAGAGTGATATTATAGAATTTAGAGGGCTTCCAATTCCAATGGCGGGAGTTTTTATTGCTGCCTTCTTTTTATTTTCTTTCGAAGTTTGGGGAGAAATACGGTTCCAAAAATACTATCCTGCATTTTTAGCTCTTTTAGCATGGTTGATGATTTCTAATGTAAAATATATTAGAGAAATTATTTTTCTCCCTAAAAAGGTTTTGTTAAATATTTTTATATTAGCACTTCCAATTATAGCTATACTGTATAAGCCAAAATTATTTATTTTTCCATTCGTTGCATTGTATATTTTGCAGGGTGTTATCAGAGAACTCTATTGGCAGGTTGTAGATCCGATAAGGAGGAGAAATGAATTTCATAGCGACAATTGCGATTAATAGAAAGAATGGTGTTGCTGACCCAGAGGGAAATACTATTCTCGAAGCGTTACAGAGATTGTCATATTGTAATGTAAAATTTGTTAAAGCAGCAAAGCTTTTTAAAGTTGGTATCGAGGGTGATGAAGAAAATTCTGTGAGGAAAACATTAGAGGAAATTTCCCAAAGAATCCTTTCAAACCCAATTATTGAGAATTTTGAAATTATTAGTATCGATACGATTAAATCGGCAGGTAAAAAATGAAAGCTGGAGTAATTGTATTTCCAGGATCGAACTGTGATAAAGATACATATCGGACGCTTTCGAATGTTATCGGTGTGGAAACAAAGTATCTATGGCATCAAGATACACAAATTGATGATTTAGATTTGGTAGTTCTTCCAGGAGGATTTAGTTATGGGGATTATCTTCGCACCGGAGCAATTGCCAGATTTTCGCCTATTATGTTCTCCGTGAAAAAATTTGCTGCTAATGACGGCATTGTTTTAGGTATATGTAACGGTTTTCAGATGCTTTTGGAAGCTGGAATACTACCCGGAGTTATGATACCAAATCGGTCTCTCAGATTTATATGTAAACAAGTTTACACTTCTGTTCAAAGGAATGATACATGTTTTACATCTCTTTCAAATGTCGGAGATGTATTGAAAATTCCAATTGCCCATTTTGAGGGAAATTTCTTTGCCCCAAATGATATTCTTAAAGATATTGAAGATAACAAACAGGTGGTTTTAAGATACTGTGATATTCAAGGAAATGTATCTAATGAATCTAATCCTAACGGTAGTATAAATAATATCGCTGGGTTAGTAAATAAAGCAGGGAATGTTCTTGGAATGATGCCTCATCCGGAAAGAAGTTCAGAGAAAATTCTTGGTTCGGAATATGGTAGAATTATTTTCGAATCGATTTTACACAGTATTTTGAATTCTGAATAATTATGAATAAAAAAAAGAAATTTTGGACGTTCGTTATTGCTCTTGTTATAGGTCTTATTGTAGGTCAATTAATTACAGCGTTAATTAAAATTGCTCTTCCAACTGGTGTAGTTCGAGATTTTCTAACCTATACAATTTCCTTCGGTCTTAATCCAATTACGATTGACCTTGCAGCAGTGAAATTTACATTTGGCTTAATGTTTTCAATGAGCATCATAGGTTTTTTGTTTATTATTGCGATGGTTTATTACTTCAAATGGTGGATTTGAAAATTTATATAAAAAAATTATTTTTTAAAACTTTCCCTTGACTAATTCCAACTACTCTTTATAATATCATAACATAGGACAAACTATTTGGATTATTATTTAGGTAATATTATGTAATTAATTATAATTAAGTAGGTTACAAACATTAGGAGGTAGACCATGCGTAAGATGCTATGGTTAATCGCATTATTTGCAGTTGTATGGGCTACTAGTGGGTACAATGACTTTCCAATTATTTCCACTGAAACCTTTATTACAGATATTCAACTTACGAACCCATCAGTAAGCCAAGACACGGGTTATGTTGCAGACCTTTTTCTCTTCGAGGTAATATACACAAGTAATCCGTGGAATTTTGAACCAGATTCAATTGTAGTAATTATTGACGGAACTGAGTTCGATAATCTCAACCAAGTTGATCCATTGGACAATGATTATACTGATGGTGCTGGCTTTTTCGTAAATCTTTTTGGTACTGAATTCCTCAGGGGAACTCATGAATATTTTTTCTATGCTGAAGATGAATCGGGAGCAGTTGCCGAAACTGATACTAATTATTTTACTATTATTAATACTCCACCAGAAGGTGGTACAGTTAATCTTGTATGGGATCCAGATCCGCTGATGGAAAACTCTGTGATAAATTGTATTACTGGTGGTTTTACTGATGATGATGATGACACTGTATGGGCAGTATACAGATGGTATGTGAATGATGCTTTTTCCGGTATTGAGTTCGATTCGTTAATTGGGTTATATTTTAACAAGCATGATGAAATATACTGCTTGGTTTATCCATACGACGGTATGGATTACGGGAATGTCCTTTTCTCGGAGACACTTGCAGTAGAGAATACTCCACCAGAAGCACCAGATATTTCAATATTACCTCTCAATCCTTATGATATGCATGATATTCAAACTATTATTGTTACCAATTCCTATGATGCAGATGGAGATCCGATTACTTACAGTAGTGAATGGTATTTGGATACAGGGGTATGGACTTTAATGTCAGAGACAGAAATATTAGACGATGCATTAACAACTCCAGGTGATAATCGGAAATTGATTGTATTGATATTTGACGGTCAAGTTTTTTGCGACTGTGGAG
>CAZLTJ010000131.1:0-5517 GCA_964562425.1 uncultured bacterium | reverse complement strand
CTTCCTTTCTCGCGATAGAATACATCCGTGCCTTCGAAGGTGTTTCAAGACCTTCTCTCTTTTCACCCCATGACCTTCACCGGTTTCACTAGAGTCATAACCTTTCATGGAACGGGCACATTTCGAATTCTATACTCAGCTACAAGCTCTTTAATCGCTTCGAGTATTTCTTCAACGGTTTCTTCAACAGTTTTGCCCTGTCCTGTAGCTCCAGGTAGTTCAGCAGCGAATCCTGCAAAACCATCGTCTACTCTGTAGATTATTGGATTGATTGCGCGCATATTATACTCCTTATGCCTTTTCTTCACACCCAATCTCTTGCGTATGTTGCTATCTCAAACATTCTGCCTCAATTCCATATTTCAAGTCAAGCAAAGGCTCAACCCCTTGCGCCCTATCATCTTCGAATCTCCCTCAACCTCTATTTATTATAAGATATTAATTAAAAAGATCAAGCAAATAATGTTTGGAAAGTATACAAATAAATTTACTTCTTCACTACTGAAGCAAGAACAAAGAATTATACGGAGCTAAAAATTACTTTTCCCACGTAAAGAATAATTTCATTTTTAGCAACCTGTATCGTTACAGGTTATTTTAAATATACAATTCGTTTATTTATTTGTTGGACATCCAATGTCATTGCTCACACAAAATACACACCACTTATGATTGATTAATCAGGATACCGGATGATTACCTGCAATCTCTTCGCGAAATCCTGACTGTTGGATATATTAATCCCTATCACTCTGGGATATCCCTCTTATTATGGAGAATTTCTTCAGGTTTGTTTCCCTTAATAAGGAAGTGACTCCGATGTTGTCGGAGTCGGAGGGTTTAAACCAAACGCATCTCTCCCTCAAATCATATTTCACCACTGTAGCACAAGGGGCTGAAGCCTTTTGTTGAATGATGTGTGTTGCATTTCCTACCGCATTGGTTTGGAAGCAGAGTAATGTTTGCTGTTATGAGCAACGAAAAAATAATGAGCATACACATCGAAGTGACACTTATTTCTCAAACCATTTATAAACTGGTTTTATTGCTGCTAAGACGAAAATTATAGCATACCAATACCAATCTAAACTAAGAATTGGCTTCCAAAATTTTGCTATCATTAAAATTAAACCCGCTGTACCTAGTTTTACTAGCCCCACATCAATCCAATTAAACCTTTTTACTTTTGAATTTATCCAAGTCCATAAACTCATTTGTATTACACCTTCTTTCTATTTATTTAAATATGACCTATATTTATACTAAAAATAGATAGTTTATAAAATATACAATCCAATGCCAGTTGTGTATATCGACTCGTGTATTTGATATGTGCTCTGTGAGCAATTTGGACGAGCGGAGCGAGTTGCAAACACGCTGTGATGTGAAGCTTTTTCCTTTCAGATATATCACAAATAACTTTCGAAAATCTTCCGAAAATGGAACCCATAAATTGCAAAAGTAATTGCCATCGGGAAAAGCCGTGGACGCCTATATAGAGACCAGAAGAAAAGCTTCCAGTAATAACGTCTCCCTTTCCCTTTTATACCCAGGAACCATATGGATTTAACGAATGCTTTAAGGTAGCTTAAATTAAAGTGAAATGTCTTTTTTTTCAACGGCTTATATTCTTTTAAAAATCCCTTAACTCGGTCATAATAGTTTCCATGGGAGTAAATTCTGCTGATAATCCTTTTATAACCTTCGATGAGCGTTTCGTGAGTCATTTTTGGGACAAAGTTAATTGAAAAGTCTGTATTGTCACCAGAAATATTCCTCAACAATCTTTTCTCCTTTGCAAGGCGTTGGTAAAGTTTGGTACCATGAGGAGCATTTAATAATCCGACCATGGCGGTAACGATTCCACTTTTTTGAATAAATGCAATTAGTGTTTCAAAAATCGAAAGCGGATCACTATCAAAGCCCACAATAAATCCACCTTGAACTTGTAAACCAAACCTCTGGATTTTTTTTACACAAGATATTAAATCACGGTTTTTGTTTTGAATCTTACCGCATTCAGCTAAACTCCCTTCATCAGGAGTCTCAATACCAACAAACACTTTATCAAATCCTGCTTGAACCATCATTTTCATAAGTTCTTCATCGTCGGAAAGATTTATCGATGCCTGTGTGTTAAAGAAAAAAGGATGTTTTCTTTTCTTCATCCAGTCGATCATAGCAGGTAGAATTTCATTTTTTAACTTTCCCTTATTCCCAATAAAGTTGTCGTCAACAATAAATACTCCACCTTTCCAGCCTTGTGAATATAAGCTCTCTAATTCTGCTAATATCTGATCTTTGGTTTTTATTCGCATTTTGCGTCCAAAAAGTAAGGTAACATCGCAGAATTCACAATTAAATGGACAACCACGTGAATATTGGATGCACATAGAGGCATATTTCTTCGCGTTAATCAGTTCCCAAAGTGGGGTAGGTGTCTTTTTTAAATCTGGCCATTGATCTGATGTGTAGATATGTTTAGGGTGTCCCTTTTTTAAATCTTCTAAAAAGAGCGGAAGCGTAATTTCAGCCTCATTAAGCACAAGATGATCCACATCCTCAAAATCCTTATGTTCAGTCGTAAAGAGGGGACCACCGGCAACAATCTTAGCTTTCAACCCTTTACATATAGCAACTACTTTCTTCGCAGATTCCCTTTGAATAGACATAGCACTAATAAATACATAATCAGCCCACTGAATATCCCTATCTCTTAATATTGTTGTTGTCATATCAACAAGTTTTTTCTCCCACTCTTTGGGAAGCATTGCAGCCACAGTCAACAACCCTAAAGGTGGGTAGGTTGCCTTTTTAGAGATAAATTTTAAGGCGTATTTAAAGCCCCAGAAGGTTTCTCGATAATCTGGATAAATAAGAAGTATTTTCATTTCAGATTCTATATTTAAGTTTTTTTTCAGAAAAGCAATAAAAAGTTTCAACTAATATTCCGGGCATATCTGAAGTTCTCCCGACATGTCGGGATAGGGATTTGGGTAAAGACCCGATTTAAAAAACTGCACAATGCCCAGATACACTCTTTTAGGTAACGTGAAAATCTGTACAATTTTACAATTTTCGCCATTTCAACTCATACACTCAGAACACCCTTAATGTATATAGTAAACAATTTCTAAACTAATTATAGGTGCAATAGGAATAACATCAGAAAAATCTTCATTAAACTCAGGATTTATCCAATGAGGCACATATATAAGCCCAATGTCAGCAGAAAGAATAAGAGAAGATGAGAGAGATTTCGATATTCCTGCATTAAAATGTATGTCCACGAGATTCTTATTTTTTAAATTCCCCCGGAAACCCCTCCAATAACCAATACCTCCCTGAATATAAGAGAGCCATTTTTTTTCTGTAGATAATCTCAAATTCGGTACTACTCTCATAATAATTCCTGGGAAACCACCACCTGAGATATTCAAAGATAACTTGTCATGCAATGTTGTCATACCTACAACAGATAAAATTGGTCCATATGTTGTTTTCAATCCTATTCCTATAGCCATAACATTCACTGGGCTAATTGCCAACAGCAAAACAATAAAAACAATCTTCTTCATGTTCATTGTAAACACCTTCTTACGAACTTAAAATGTCGTCTAATGGTTCCAGTATATATGACGTTATAACGAAGATGAATTTGGGGAAATCTTTGATTCTCTTTTATCTGCTGTTGTGCGAGGTGCTATCCTAATCTAAATTCAACAGATTTCAAAATATCCATTTTCAAAATTTAGTATTTTATCAATAACATTCATGTTTCTCTTCCTCATATTTAACCATCTTTCCTTCCAAAACTTAACTAAAGTATCCATTGGCAGATCATAATAGATAGGTTTATCCATTTCCCCGAGAAGAAAGGAGCGATAATTTGTGGCTAAAGGAATTGCGTATATTCCTCTCTTAAATGAATGCTGTAATAGAATATTAGAATCAAATCCAATAAAATCTGATGCTGATCGTATAACTCTCATTCGCCAGTTTGGTCCATCACCAAATCTATTTGTTATCATCATACCTTTTTCTATAAGAAGTTGTTGCATAGCCATGATAACTAAAGGATAATATAAATTAACGTGTAACCAAAGCATTTTATCCATTACTATATAAAAAGCATAATTTATCATTTATCAAAACTAAATATCAACCCATAATCATTTCCTCTAAGAAAGGTCGATCTTTTAATTCGCTTAGAAAAAAGATTGTAATTTCCTGGGTCCCTCCAGTTTTTCTCTCGTAACATACAATGCACCATACAATGCTCCATTATCCTTTGGTTTAACCCACCACTTTATCAGCATTATTTCACCATTTTGGATCTCAATCCCAGTTATGCAACGAGGATGAACACAACAACCATCGTTGAAATAGGGTGTTTCTCCCTCATCAGGAAATATAGAGCGATGTGTATGACCTGCAATGAGCATTTGATTGTTATTTTTTTTTACCCATTTTATGAGTTTTTTTTCAACCTTTACCCGATTTTTCCGTTTTTTAAAGTTCTTCGCTGGGCTTGTAGGATCCCTAAAACCAAGTAGTTGCAAAAAATTCCAATGATGTCTGATAAAAAATCTACCAACCCACCAAAGACGATCATTTATCAGATCTCCCTGATGTCCATGCACAAGAAAGATTTTATTACCTGTGCCTGAATGTTTTAGAATTAAACCCTCATATTCATGTACATCGATATCCTTAAATAAAGGTTCATATCCTCCTTTACGATCGTCATAATAACGATAACGTTTTTTTTCAACGTTCTTGTTCTTTAAGGCTTTCCTCTTTCTATCTTTCCTCCTTATGTCATGGTTTCCCCAGATAAGGTAAAGTCGATTTTCTTTATGGAATTCGCTCATCTTCCAAAATATATGGCTATGTGCTTCTCTTATATCTGCAAATCTTTTGTTTTCCCAAAGTTCATCTCCATCCCCAATTTCAATGTAAGTGAATCCTTTGTCGTAGTAGTAATTCAATGCATGAAAAAAGAGATTTTGATTGTGAGCAAAGTCATCTGCCCAACTATTGTCACCACGGTGACAGTCGCTAAAGAAAATGAATTTAGAGGAGTCGTCAAAAGAGATTTCCTTAGCTGACTTAAATACTTTGGTTAGACGCTTGTTGGTAGACATGACTAAACTCCTTTCAAAAATTTTATAAGATTACAGAGGAAACTTAAATTACATATAACGTTCCCAGTGTTTACGACAGAGCGAAGCCAATGTCCCGATGGGCATGAGCATAAGTCCGATATGTGTGCTGTGTTATGCTAAGTGGTGTATTATTCCTTTTTTTCTAACACTTCCTTTCTTTTTTTTATATCAGACAATTCTGCTATTAGAAATTCTACCCATTCCTGTGTATATACATAGTCACCATGAGCCACATCGTATTGACAATATTTGATTTCGGTTTTCTCAGGAGATTTGCTATTAGATGATGGGCGAACTTTATAATATCTCCAACATCTTACATTATGTGATCTCGGATGAAAGGTTATTC
>CAZLTJ010000130.1:0-5558 GCA_964562425.1 uncultured bacterium | reverse complement strand
GAGTGCCAATTGGAGAATGCTATACACCATATCTCGGGGATGTCGATAACGATGGACACCCGGAAATAGTTGTCCAATTCTGGCGTGGTTTTGGTGCAGATAGTATTATCGCATTTAACCACGATTTCAGCATTCTATGGCGTGCACAGGTTTCTTCAGGCACAAATACTTCGATGTCATGTGTAGGTGGTCATGCGATTACAGCTGGAGATATCGATGACGATGGCACAATAGAAGTTTTGGCAGCTACTGCAAGAGAAAGTTACATAAGGGTTTTCGACGGAGCCACAGGTAATTTTATTAGAGATCTTAGAGACGACAACGGAAAACCATATGGAGCTATAACTCTTTTCGACCTGGATGAGGATAAAAAACTTGAAGTTCTATCGTGTTGGTCCAATGTAACATCTACTACAACAGCTGTCAGATGCTTCTATGCCTGGAACGGTTCTAAGGCATGGGAGATAGGTCATGGCTTCTCTTACGCAGTAGCTAATATTAACCTTGATCCTTTCCCTGATGTCGTCATTGGAGTTTATACTGGTGGTGACATATACCACAAACTATATACGTTTGATGGGAGTTTAGTTTCAGATATTTGTTCCTTTGATGGACATGTATATTTCCCTCATTTCGGGTTACCTGTAATAGCACAATTCGACACATTAACACCCGAACCCGAAATCGTCTTCGCTATTAACCACGTAAATTTACCTCCGCTATCTAACCAACAGGTTACCGCTTGTTATAGATTCGATGGACGAGAGATCTGGCGTCATGTTATGAGTAGCGGTGAATTCAACACAGTTACAGGTGCTGACCTTAACTGCGATATGGTTCCTGAAATAGCAGCGTATAATTTTGCAGATACTTTCTATATCTTTGATGGAACGGATGGTTCTATATGGGGTATTTTTGCAGGTTTGGGAACCAATACTCAACAGGTCAACAACATGATTCCCATTGTTGACGTCGATTTGGACTTCCACTCAGAATTCGTTTATAATGGTCAAATGGGATACTCAGGACCGTTTTACATCAGAATTGTAGGCGACGATGCACAATGGAATCCCACAAGGCCAATATGGAACGAAGGTGGCTTTTATTACACATCGATTGAAGATAATTTAGAACTAGATGATAGAAAATACACTAACTGGCATCCAGATGATGAGAATATATTCCGATGTCAGCTAATTATGGCATGTGGACTCGGAGTGTTGCTCAGAGATTCCATTGATTGCGTGGGCTGTATGCAATTCTCTGACTTGTATTTGAATGCGAAAATTGTCAACACTCATGTTATAATACCTGCACCTAATTCAAGGGTAGAAATCGAAGTTATTCAGGGCGAAGAATGTGTCGATCGTATTTCGGGAGCAGAAGAAATATATCTTGGCAATCTGTTATCGAGAGATAGCATATTTGTATCCTGGGTTTATAGCGTAGATGGTGATTGTTCTGAAGAGGACATAATATTCAGAATAAACGCGTCGAGTAGTGATTCTGTGAGCATCGCTCCAACAAGTTATGATTTTATTATCGAATTGCCAATTTGTGTGGATTTCCCGATTATAGAAAATGTGCGACCGTTACCATGTGGCGGTGTTATGACATGCCCAGATAGTATTGGACAGATGCTTCTGTTTTATGTAACAAGTGAATATTACCCAATTTCACATGAAAATGTTGAATTGACAGTTAATGGGAAATTAATTAATATTGACAGCACTAATTTTTTCCATTTAGATGACTATCTGGCTTATGTCCCCGATGAACCGTTTAAAAATGGCGATGTCATTAATTACTGGCTCAAAACGGTGACGACTACTGTGGGTTGTACAACGCAAGGTGAGCCGTGTTCGGTGATCGTCGACATTCAGGTGCCGATATTTTTCGACCAGTATCCATCCGAGAATTCCAATCTAAACGAACAACCGGGTGAATTTACTGCGACTTTAATAGATTCGATAGCTGGAGTTAAATGGTCGAGTCTCGACGGGACAACAGCTCGTGTTTCGTCGCTTGCAGATACGATGGATTTACTGGTAACTTATCAGGACGGCATTGTAGCTGTAAATTTGACGGATATAATACTCATCGGACCAGTTGAAATATGCTTTGCAGGTATCGAAGATGACCCATCGATAGACTATTGTGCTCCGAATGTCTTGGATACGTGTTTCCATTTCTCAGTTCGGTCGAGAACTGTGGCAGAACAAGTTTATCCGGATTCGGGAATCTATACTGCATGCACTGAAGGCGTGCTCAAGATGCTCCTTTACCACAGATACGACATGGATAACGAGAGAATCGAATTAGAAATCAACGACGACGTAATTTTGGGGACAGATGCGAGGATGAGTATTATCGCAGGTGAAACGATTGTGGGTGTGGACGATACGACATTCATCGATACGCTTATTTTCGCTCCGGGAGCGGGATACTGGCAGGATTCCACGTGGTATGAGATTCGACTCTCGCGGGCAGACGACATTCATGGCAGCGAGCTTACTGAACCGATCAGTTGGGGATTTTGGACTGATTTCGAGGCACCGTCAGGTGAGATGGTGGAACCTCTAGATAGTTTGCCGATTTATAATGTACTCAATGAAATAATTGTGGAACTTGAGGACGGCTATTCTGGAATCGATAGCTCGAGCATAACTTTTACTGTGAATGGGACAGAAATGGACGTCGGCCGCCTGAATTGGTTTCAGGACGACGATAAGCTACTATTACGCTTCGAGCCGAAGATATTCGATTATCAATATGCGCAAGGCGATACGATAAGTGTGATTATAGAGGTATGCGATAAAACAGATGATCGCGATTACTGTGGTGCAAATTGTGCGGTTCACGAGTTCCAATTTTTCACAGCGGAACTTCACGAGTGCGAACGATATCCTAATCCGTTTACGCCGAATGGGGACGGTGTGAACGATTACGTGCAGTTCTTCTATCCCAATTTCGAGGAAAAAGCAGGTAATATTTATATTTACAATGTTAGCAACAAGAAAGTCAGAGAATTAAATATTCCCGCAAAACAAGGCGTATCAAATTTAGCACGATGGGACGGAACTGACAAGAATGGCAAGCTGCTTCCGCAAGGTGTTTACTTATATGTCATAAAAGTAGAAGGCGAAGTGATGTGTGAAGGCACGGTTACGATAGCAAGGTAAAAATTTATCGCTTAGATTATTATATCCGAATAAAACTGAAGCTATTTTAGAAAAGAATATTAAAGTGTTAACGATGGGGGTCTGTTATAAGACCCCCCTTTTTGTTTTGGAACTAAAATTATAATTTATAATGTAAAATTTATGAAGTAAAAAAATATTACACAATTTGTTGCAACATGATTTAAAAGGAATATATTTATTAATGGAATAATATGTTAATTCGAAAAAAGCAATTAAAATTGGAGGGTATGATGAAAAAAGTGGTCTTAGCATTTTTGCTTTTATTTAGCCTATCATTCTGTGCACCGGCTACTGAAGTGGAAATTCCATTTAGTGGCTATCCTTATGCACCTGTTATAGGCGATGTCGACGAAGACGATTTCCCCGAAATAGTCGTGGGATATGGTCAAGGTTCTTCATCTGAAGCAGGACTTATGGTTTTAAGGAAATATGCAGACAATTCTGTAGATACTGTTTTCCATTGGAGAATTGATGAAGGAGAATGCTACACTCCATATCTTGGTGATGTCGATAACGATGGACATCCGGAAATTCTCGTTCAGTTCTGGCATGGATCGGGTCCAGATAGTATTATCGTATTCAACCATGATTTCAGTGAACTTTGGCGCGCGGAGGTTTCTACAGGCTTGACTACTTCTATGCCTGTAGGTGGATGTGCAATTACTGCAGGAGACATCGATGGAAATGGAACAATAGAAGTTTTAGCTGCTACTGCAAGAGAAAGTTACATAAGGATTTTCGATGGAGCAACCGGAACTTTCATAAGGAATATTGGTGGCGATACATACGGCAAACCATACGGTGGTATTACTCTTTTCGATCTCGACGAAGATGGAAAACTCGAAGTATTATCATGCTGGACCAGTGTCCCTAGTGGTGGTCCAACTGCCGTTACATGTTTTCATGCTTACAATGGCGTAGAATTTTGGACAGTAAATCAAGGATTTTCTTACGGTGTAGCAAAAATCGATCTTGATCCTTTCCCTGACGTTGTCATTGGAGTTTATGCTACTGATAGTTGGTTATATCAAAAACTATATACGTTCGATGGGGGTTTCGTTTCAGACATTTGTTCCTTTGATGGACATGTATATTTCCCTCATTTCGGTTTGCCTGTTATTGCTCAATTCGATCTATCAACACCAGAACCTGAATTTGTATTTGCATGGAATCATATAGTTGGTGGCATAAATCAACTAACCGCATGCTTCAGTTTTGATGGTAGAGAAATTTGGCGACATACAGAATCTGGTGGGGAATATAATTCAATAAGCGGTGCTGACCTGAACTGTGATTTAATTCCTGAAATTGCCACATACAATTTTAACGGAAATTTTTACATCTTAGACGGTGTAGATGGTTCTATTTGGGGTACAATTTCCGGTGTTGGCACCAACACAGGACAGGTCAACAACTTTATCCCTATTGTAGATGTCGATCTGGATTTCCACTCAGAGTTCGTTTACAATGGAATAGGAGGGAGTACACCAGGTGTGATTAGAATCGTAGGCGACGACGCTGAATGGAATCCCACACGACCGGTATGGAATGAAAACGGATTTTATTATACTTCTGTTGAGGATGATCTGGAACTCGACGATCGGAGTTATGCAAACTGGAAAGATGAAAATATATTCCGTTGCCAGAGAATAATGCCATGTGGACTTGGAGTATTGATGAAAGACTCGATCGAGTGCATAGGCTGTATGCAATTCTCTGATTTGTATTTGGATGCCAAAATTCTCAACTCCAACTCTATAGTGCCAGCACCTGATTCAAGAGTAAGAATCGAGGTTGTTCAGGGTGGAGACTGTGTCGAGCGAATTTCGGGGGCTGAAGAAATATACCTTGGCAATCTGTTATCGAGGGATAGCATATATGTATCCTGGGTTTATAGTGTAGATGGAGATTGTCCTGAAGAAGATTTAATATTCAGAATACATGCATGGAGCAGCGATACAGAAAGCATAGCTCCCACAAGTTATGATTTCGTCATAGAATTGCCGATTTGTGCGGATTTTCCAGTTGTTGAGAATATTCGACCTCTTCCATGTGGTGGAGTTATGACATGTTCTGAAGCATTGGAGCAAATGGTTTTGTTCTATGTAACAAGCGAATACTTTCCAATTTATTATAATGATATTGAACTTACGATAAACGATGAATTAATTAAGATCGACAGTTTGCAATTCTTCCGCAATGACGATAATCTGACTTATATTCCCAACGAACCTTTCAAGAACGGTGATGTAATAAGTTACTGGCTCAAAACTGTGACCACATCTGTGGGTTGCACAACTCAAGGTGAGCCGTGTTCGGTGATCGTCGACATTCAGGTGCCGATATTTTTCGACC
>CAZLTJ010000129.1:0-5582 GCA_964562425.1 uncultured bacterium | reverse complement strand
ATTCTGTAGAACACATTAAAAAAAAATACTATCTATATAACCAAGAAAAAATAGGCTTACTAAAGCAACATGCAATTACTTTTTAAGACTTTGCTTGGATTTTAATAACATTATGAAGCACATGTGTTTTCATTAAGAAATTGTAACTACAAAGGTCATCAAATAAAAAAAATTAGTTTGAAATAAGGTGTTTTGGTTGCACCCTCTTAAAATAACGTAAGCTCATTCCTTTTTAAGATGTGAAATGAACTTTGCAATTCTTCTAGGAGAGCCAATAACAATTAAGTTGTCGTCTTCCTCCAGTTCAGGATTCTCAGAAGGTGGAATGAGTTTAGACAAATCCGGTTGAATATAAACTCTGTGAACGAAAAGAGGAGTTATGCCGTGCTTTTTCAAAGAAAGCTCAGAAAGAACTTTCCCATGGATATTTATGGGCAATTTAAGGCGTACAATGGAGGTTTCACTGTCAAGCTTTATTTGCTCACTCTCACCTAACATAATGTATTCACCAATACGTTCGCCCATAATTTGCTCCGGAAGTATAATCCAATTAATACCCATTCTACGTAAAATCTCTGCTTGTATTTCGCTTGATGTTCTAGCAACAATTTCTGTTATACCCAGTTCTCGGAGATATATGCACACTAACATTGATGCATCAAAATTTTCACCGAATCCTACTGCTGCTCCATCTGGCTTGTATCGATTTATAACTTCTTTGAGAGCTTCCTTATCGCTGCAATCAGCAACTACAGCTTCTGTAACCATATCCTGTATGGCTGCAACAGTTTGCTCGTTTTTATCTACTACGATAACTTCTGCACCTAATTCAACAAGTCTTGTTGCAAGACTTTCGCCATACAATCCGACACCTATAACAATATATTTCATGGATAATGCTCCTTTTTAACCTATCATAATATCTTCTTCGGTATATTTTAGTCGGCTTCTCCTGGGATTCATCATAATTGCCGAAAGAAATGTTAAAGGTCCTATTCTACCTAAAAGCATTGTAATAATAATAACGATCTTAGAGGGTGTAGAAAGTCCGAATGTTATACCAGTGGATAATCCAACAGTACCAAGGGCTGACATCTGTTCGAACAAAATTTTCATAAAAGCAATTTTCGGTTCAAATACTAACAATGCAAATGAACCTATAATTGCAACTGAAAGAGAAAGGAAAATTATCAACGCAGCATTGTTCATAAGCACCCACGGGATGCTTCTTCCGAACAATCTCAGGTTTTTATTATGTTTGAGTTTGTTTATTACTGCCACAACCAACAACCCAAAAGTAGTAGTTTTAATGCCACCACCTGTAGAACCGGGGGATGCGCCTATAAACATAAGAAAAATCAATATAAGTAGTGCTGGTGCTGTCATTGTTGAAATTTTGACTGTATTGAATCCAGCTGTTCTTGCTGTTATAGATTGGAAAAAGGATGCAAGCCAACGCTGGTTGTTTGTTAGACTTGCCATACTTGGTTTATTGTGTTCGAGGATGTAAATGGTTATGGCTCCAAATAGTATAAGTATAACAGTTACGAGAATTACAAATTTAGAGTGAAGGCTAAAATGTGGTTGCTTAATTCTCTTCTTTTTCGGAGGTAGCTTTAAGTAATTCCAAAAATCTGCTAGGACAATAAATCCTATTCCACCCAATACAACAAGAGTCATAACAATGAGAGAACCTGTTGCCTTTGTCGCAAATTGAATCGTATTTTCATTCCATAAAGAGAATCCAGCGTTGCAGAAAGAACTCACAGCGTGAAATATCGAAAAATAAAAAGGGTTATGGTTACTCAGATTTACAGAGGGTGTTACGAAATAAAATGCGATCGTACCAAGAATTTCAAGAGATAGAGTGAAAACTATAATTGCAGTAATAAGCGACTTAATTTTACCGAAAACTCTTATGTTCATTACATCGCCAAGCAAAACTCGTTCTTGTATTCCTATTTCACCTCTAAGAATCAATGCAGAGAATGTGGCAAAGGTCATCAAACCTAATCCACCGATTTGTATTAATGCAAGAATCACATTATGTCCATATCGAGAGAAGAATGTGCCAGTGGGAACTACAATGAGACCTGTAACGCAGGTTGCTGAAGTGGCGGTAAATAAAGCATTAATAAATTTTATTCCGTTCTTTGTTGTAATACTTCCAATTTCGGATGGACTAATTGCGCCGGGAAGCAATAGTAGTATAGTTCCCAACGTTATTACCAAAGCAAAACTTAATACAAAGATTAACGGTGGTGAAAGAGGAAGTGAGGTTAATCGAGCGTTTATTCTTCCCAATTGCGTTAGGAGTTCTATTAATATGAATGCTTGAGCGAATAGGATATATATTTTAGTTAGGTTAACTATACCAAGGCTTTTTGCAAAATTTATCACTTCTGGGTCATTTAAGAAAAGAAGAATTATTAGAAGTTGCATCGCAAATACAAACAGAATCACAAATCTGAAAGCATTGGCTTTGATAAATGCACCCTTATTTGTAGCAGTTGATAATTCATAAAACGTATGCAGAACAAATGAGCCGATAATGATATAGTCCACAATCTGCCATATAAGGAACCAGTCGCTGCTCCAAACCTCACCTGCTCTGAGAAGTCCTGGACGAATTACAAGTGAAAAGAAGGCTAAGAAGCCCATAAAGAGCATCCAGCCCTTGGTGATTTTATTTTTTGTAGAATTTATATGCATCACTTTAATTTATTTTTTTTAACTTAATTTTCAACAATTATCGCAGATTATGTTGGATATTCGGCATAAAATATATAATACGCAAGTATTATAGCTGTTTGTTATCAACCAAAACAAAATAACAGCTTGATTTATCTACATTACCTGATATAATTCTTCTCGATGAAGTCGAAAAAAGGAAAGGTTATGGTTAATGCTCGAAAAACTGCGTTTTCAGGTCGTCCGATAAAAATTTCTACTATTGGAATTGATCAGCGACAACTTTTTGGGCTGGGTGGAGCATATGTTAAGGAAATAGAACTTGAGTTTCCCGTTAGAATTGTTACACGTGGTGATGAGATACAGATATATGGCGAAAAGGAAATTGTTAATCAGGTTAAGGAAGTTTTCGAAGAGATGATCAAACATCTTGCATCTGGAGGATTCGTTTCTGAGCAAACACTTCAATATGCTATTAAAATGAAAAAAGGAGAAGATAGTCTATCATTCGCTCCAGAGGACGATAGAATAATCGTAACAAATAGAAAAATCCCTGTTAAGCCTCGAAGTGAAGGTCAACGTAAATATGTTGAAGCTATTTACGATTGCGATCTTGTGTTTTCTATTGGTCCAGCAGGCACTGGTAAGACATATCTCGCTGTGGCTTGTGCAATTCGTTTTTTAAGGGAGAGAAGGATTGATCGTATAGTTCTTGTTCGACCAGCAGTTGATGTGGATGAGAAGCTCGGATTTCTCCCCGGTGATATGAAGGAAAAAATTGATCCATATCTCCGACCGTTATATGATGCGCTTTACGAGATGTTTCCTCGAGGACAAGTGGAACGATATATCGAATCTGGAATTATCGAGATTGCTCCATTAGCATTTATGAGGGGAAGAACTTTAAATAATGCTTTTATTATTTTAGACGAGGCTCAGAATACAACTATTAGGCAGATGAAGATGTTCCTTACTCGACTTGGTATGAATTCCAAAACAGTTGTCACTGGGGATATTACACAGACAGATCTTCCATTAGATCTGAAATCGGGTCTGATTAACGCACGGAAAATATTAGATGGGATTCCAGGTATTGAAATTGTTTATTTATCCGAGAAGGATGTTGTAAGACATCCGCTGGTTCAAGAAATTATTGTGGCTTATGGTCGGTGGGAAAATCGCAGTATTCCTACAAACGAAGAAAATCAGAAAGAATAAGATTAATACTAAGGTAAAATTAAACTATATGTAGTTATTGTTTTGAGTATTAAGTATGAATTGTAATTAAAAATAATGAATACTATGTGGTTTTCCTGCCATATTAAATCTACCTAAGGAGAATTTATTGATGATTAAGTTAAAACAATTAAATGGTAATATCTTATGGATTATTTTACTTGTTTGTTTTGCTTCGAGTATGATTTACGGTTCATTAGAGAGGGATATTGAACTTGGAAAGCGTTTTTTAGTTATAAAAAAATATAAAGAAGCTCTCGATGTTCTCAAAACTCTTTATTTCGAAAACCCAGATAATACTCAAATACAAGAGCTATTGCTTGAAACGTATAAAGGTCTGAAAGATTATAATGATATTGTGAAAGTAGCCAATGCAATTTTACTTCGTAATCCAAATAATACTGAGGTTCTATTGGAATTGACGAATGCACACTTTGCACTTAATAATTCCAATGAGGCATTCAAAATTATTAGGAAAGCTGTAAAATCCAATCCAACGAGCAGACAATTGGTTCAAAATGTTCACAATTTACTTAATAGCAGAGGATTTATCGACGAGGATATTGAATTCATATATGACTCTCGAAAAAGGTTTGATGATAAAAGTTTTATGGCACTTGAAATGGCGCGATTGTATGAGATAAAGGGACGTTTTGATAAGGCAGTAAATGAATACTCTCTTTATCTGAAACGAAATCCTAATAAATTCTCTGAAGTGGAAAGAAGGTTAGAAGTCAGTGAACGCACACCTGAGGAATTAATTGAACTCCGTAAATCTCTTAATTCCCTTCTTTCTTCGGATATTCAGCTGTGGCATGCATGGAGATTGATTTCTATAGTCGAGCAGTTGTTGGAGAATTATGAAAAAGCTTTCGAAGCCATTGTGAAGGCGGAGAAATCCAGAAGTGATAGAAGCAAAGGAACTCTGCTAATAAGATTCATCGAGGAGATGTTGAGAGAAGAACAGTTTAATCTGGTATATAGGGCAGCATCGGAACTTGAGAGTTTTCCAGAAAACAGTTTCACTATTAAAGCACCGATTTACAAAGCTCAGGCGATGAGAGGACAAGGAAGATTTACTGAAGCAATACAGCTTCTTAGCGATGTATTAAATATTGGGAATAGAAGAATCGCAGATGATGCCACGCTTATTCTGGCTCAAATTTATCTTGAAAACTTGAAAGATGCAGATAGAGCAGAAAAAGTTATTGAAACAAAATATGGAAAATCGGTTCGAGCCCCAGAAGTTGTGCTTGCTCTGAGAGCTAAGATTCTTCTTTATAAAGGGAATTTCGATACAGCAAGGGGATTTTTAATACAATCCTTTAAATTTTATCAGAAAAGCCCGACTTTGCACTACCTGTTTGCAATAACTCATTTCTTTGCCGGTTCAAATGATACTGCGGATGCATCTTTTCACTCATTTGTTGTTAACTATCCCGATAATGAGCGTGCTAACGATGCGTTGGAATTGCTTTTGCTACTTCAGGATGCAGGTGAGAGCCTTCCGAAGATCCGTGAAGCATTGTATGATATGTTTATTCGAGATACTATAAATGCATACGAAAAGCTTGATAACATGTTTGCAGATACGTCTGTCTCACGAATAATGGATCTTGTCCTATGGAAGAAAGCTCAATGTCAGCTAAATCTTG
>CAZLTJ010000128.1:0-5663 GCA_964562425.1 uncultured bacterium | reverse complement strand
GCTATTAGATATTGCAACGAAATCTGCGAGAGCTGCCCAAAGAGGGGGTGTTAGACCAGAAATATTAACCATTCGATCTTTATGGAATTCCTTCTGGAAATATTTAAATTCAACCGAATTCTCAAAAATTCTTGTTAAATAAGATGGCATAACCATAAATATTAATGAAAAATTTATACATGTCAACATTAGTAACAATCGCATCAAAACCTTTTGGAGTGAAATAGCATGACTATATATTACTTAAAATCTGGAGGATAAATGAGAAAGAACAATGGCATTTTATTCGCAGTATTATCTGGAATTCTATGGGCTGCCAGTTTCCCACCTCTTATTACCGGCTTTTTTGCATATTTTATTTTAGTATTCCTTTGGCATGCATTAAACCAATCACGCACAATCTGGAGTGCAATTTATATTGGTTATGTATGGGGATTTATTGCGGCAATTGGTTCTTTTTGGTGGATTGCGAAACCAACTCTAGGTGGATTTGTTGCACTAGTTCTTTTTCTACCGCTTTTCTCTGTGCTGTATTGTTGGTCCTACTATATAATTTCTCGGAAAAGTATCTCTCTTGCGATAATTGTCTCTCCAATCCTCATTGTCGGTGTGGAATACTTTCGATCATACGGCAGATTAGGATTTCCATGGATAAATTTTGCATATACTCAAACTAGTTACCCAATTATGATTCAATTTGCTGATATCTTTGGAAACTTTGGTGTTTCATTTTGGATTGTAGCAATAAATTGCTGTGTATTCTTCATGATACGAAAGCCTTTTTCTCGCAAATCAGCATTTTCATTAGCACTAATTTTACTGCTTTTCGGTGGTGCGCTAATTTACGGCGCTAAAAAAATGAGAGAACCTATTAAAGGCACACCGGTTGATATAGCTATTATCCAAAGCAACATCGATCCTTATAAAAAATGGTCCATTGAATTTAGAGACATTAACGGTTCAATCCATGCAAATATGATTAAAAGTATTGGGAAAGGAAAAGTAGACCTTATTATCGCACCCGAAACTGCAACAGCGTGCTATCACCGAATTTCTCCTCAATATTTCCAACCCATAAGAATCGCTACTGTAAAAGTAAAAACACCCCTACTAATTGGAACTCTCGATTTCGATGAACGCAATAGAAAAAGATATTATAACTCTGCAATTCTAATCGAACCTAATGGAAGTTATGATCAGCATTATAACAAAATACAACTCGTTCCATTTGCCGAGCAGGTTCCATTCCAGGAGAAATCCGAATTTTTAAGAAGTCTAAATTTTGGTGGTAGCCATTTTTATGCTGGCAAAGGCTATACAATTTTTAAAATAAATAAAAAAAATAGAGACAAAAAAGATTCTGAAAGGAAAAAAGAAATAAATTTTTCAACGCTTATCTGTTATGAATCAGCATTTAGTTGGCTCAACAGAAAGTTTCGCAATAAAGGTGCGCAATTTTTCGTTAATATAACCAACGATGGTTGGTATGGCAGAAGCTCAGGTCCTTATCAGCATGCATGGTTTAACATTATGCGAGCAATTGAAAACAGAGTCTGGATTGTTCGATGTGCAAATACTGGAATATCTATGATTATCGACCCATTTGGGAGAATAATTTCAAAAACATCTCTTTTCGAACGAACAATTCTAACAGGGACAATTACAGTCAATGATTTTAGAACTTTTTATGATAAAATTGGTGATATAATAGGTTTAATTTCGTTAGGAGTGTCTGTGCCTATTGTCTTGTGGGCAGCGATTTTCCGAAAACCTCAATTTCCTGATCACATGTTATAATGAATGTTTCAGAAACACAATCAAAAATCTCAAAAATAATCAACATATTTTTGTTAACCTTTTTTTACTAAAAAGGAGTTTTTTGATTAAGTAATTTAATCAATCCAATTCGCATTTTTGTTACACATTGTCAATTTGTGCTCTTTGCAGTTTCCCAGAATATTCGATATAAATAGTCTTCCATTCGGTAAAAATTTCATAAACAGTCCAACCACCTTCCCTATGCCCATTTCCTGTGTTTTTAAACCCACCAAATGGGAAATGACACTCAGCCCCAATTGTTGGGGCATTAACATAAACAATCCCAGTTTCAAAATCTCTCGCTGCTTGCATCGCATACGAGAGATTCTCAGTATAAATAGAACTGGAAAGCCCGTATTCACAATTGTTAAGAATTTGCAATCCTTCCTCAAAATTGGTGAACTTAACTACAGATAACACTGGTCCAAATATCTCCTCCTGGAATATTCTCATGTCCTGAGTTACGTCGGAGAAAACTGTAGGCTTATAAAACCAACCTTTAGACAGATCACCTTCCATGGTTGGTTCGCCACCTATAAGCAGCTTTGCTCCCTCTGACTTGCCAATCTTTACATAATTATGAACAGTTTGAACTTGCTTCTCATTGATTAATGGTCCCACATCATTGCTTTCAATTAAGCCATCACCTAATCTAAGATTTTTAACTTTATCAATCAACATTTCGAGAAATATGTCATGAATATGTTCATGAAGTAAAAGTCTACTTGTTGCAGTACACCGCTGACCTGTCGTTCCAAAAGCTCCCCATATTACTCCGTCAAGAGCAAGTTCAAGATTGGCATCATCCATAATCATAACTGCGTTTTTTCCACCCAATTCAAGCGAGACTTTCTTAAGGTATTTTCCACCTCTCTCAGCAATATCTCTACCGACATCAACAGAACCCGTGAAGGAAATAACATTTGTATCCTTGTGCTCAACTATCGGTATTCCAACCTTAGTTCCGCTGCCAAATACAATATTAACAACCCCTGGTGGTAATCCTGCTTCAATCATGAGTTGGACCATTTTATACACTGTATAAGGTGTATCCGTGGCGGGTTTTATAACGACAGTATTCCCCGAAACAATAGCTGGAAACATTTTCCATGCTGGAATAGCCGACGGGAAATTCCATGGAGCTATCAAGCCTGCAACACCTATTGGAACTCGCATAGTGTAACCAGTTTTGTTAGGCAACTCTGAGGGAACATGCGGGGCAAATAATCTTCTGGATTCCCCTTCAGCATAGAATGCGGTGTCTATTGATTCCTGAACATCACCTCGAGTTTCCTTGATTACTTTGCCCATTTCTCTTGTCATATCTTTAGCGAGTTCTTCCTTATGCTCAACCATAAGCTCCCCAATTCTACGGAGGATCAAGCCCCGCATTGGAGCAGGCACAAGCCGCCAATCCTTATATGCTTTCTTCGCTGCAGCAACAGCTTGATCAACATCTTCTTGTGCTGACCTTGGAAATTCTCCAATAACTTCATCCCAATTAGCAGGATTTCGATTCTCATAATAATCACCTGTTGACGGTTCAACCCATTTACCACCAATATAGTTAAGATACCTTTCTGCCATTTCATCTCCCTTGCTGCTTTGTTTTTGTCTTTGAAAAATTTATTGAATAGTAATGCCTAAAAATAGAATTGCAAAACACAAATAATAAATTTCCGATTTTCAATGAATCTCTGGGAATGAGACTTGCAAGATTGATAGCTTTAATTTATTTTAATATAATAAAAACAACTCTTTCCCGAAATAGCACGATGTCAAACAGAATAGAAACCGTTGGTATCATAGCTAACCTTAACAAATTAGATGCCATCAAAGCTGTCAAACCACTGATGACTCTTCTGGGTGAAGTTAACATCAAAATTGATTCACAATTGGCTGATAAACTCAAGATTCCGGATGGAGTTTCAATACGAGAGTTAGGTTCAGTACAAATCGTAATTGTCTTAGGCGGAGATGGCACAATGCTCACTGCTGCTCGGAAACTTGCACCTTTCGGTGTTCCTATTCTTGGAATTAATATGGGCAGATTAGGATTTCTAACCGAATTACTCCCGAATGAATGTGAAACAGCAATTCCAAATATTATTGCCGGTGATTACGATATTGAGGAGCGTATGATGCTTCAAGTCGAAATCCCAGAACATTCGAATGAACCGATTATAGGTCTCAATGAAGTGACAATCGATAAAGGTGCTTCTTCAAAATTAATGTCACATACAATTTATGTTTCGAATAATTTAATTAGTCATGTAATCTCTGATGGTTTAATAATAGCCACACCAACTGGTTCCACTGCCTATTCCATGGCTGCAGGAGGTGCAATTATATCCCCATCGATGGATGCATTCATTATAACCGCATTAGCACCATATACATTAGCAATTCGACCGCTTTTGGTTAGTGGAAATGAGATAATTAAGGTTTATTTTAAGATTATGAAGAAGAAATTCCATCCACATTTAACAATAGATGGTCAAGTTTATTACAAACTTCCAGAATCTGGTTCAATTACCGTTCGAAGGTCTAAATACAAGGCAAAGTTAATAAGCTACTATCGACGGTCATTCTATGATATCCTTCGCACAAAACTCGGATGGGGTCCTCCTCCTTCATCTATTTAATAGTAAAATCCGGAGGGAAAAATGATAACATTCACTGGATTGTTTCTTTCGATAGTATTTGTTGCTATTGCATTTGGAATATCACTGACAAACAAACTTCGTCTTGAAAGAGACGTAATTGAAGCAATGATTCGTGCATTTATTCAGCTTATGCTTGTTGGGTATGTTCTAAAATTTGTTTTCGGACAAGACAAGCTTGTGTTTACTCTATCAATGATACTTGTGATGGTTTTTATAGGAACTTTTGAGTCTACAAGACGATCCAAGGGAATTCCAAAGCCAATGCCGATGATGCTTCTCGCTATGTTTGTTACAACCTTGATTAGCATGGGTTTAATGGTTGCATTAAGAATTATCTCTTACAAACCAATTCATCTTATCCCTATTTCAGGAATGGTCATAGGAAATTCGATGAGAGTCCTTTCTCAATCAGCAATAAGATTTAAAGAAGGTATTAACGATAAAAAGGAAACAATTGAAGCATCCTTGGCATTAGGAATGTCCCCCTGGGATGCAACTCAACTTATTAGGAAAAAAACACTTCGCCTCGCTTTAATTCCAAGACTTGACGGCGTTAAAATTACTGGAATTGTACATTTACCGGGTGCAATGGTGGGAATGATTTTAGCTGGTGCATCTCCTATCGAGGCTGTCAAGTTCCAAATAGTCATTATGTATCTGCTTACTGGTGCACCTTTTATCGCAGCATGGATTTTCTCAAAGACTGTTTATTCAAAGTTTTTCAATTCAGATGAACAATTGGTTTTACCATAAAAGTCCAAGTATTGTTATTTATTAATGATTATTTTGAATATTAGACTGGACAGAATTTTATGGCAAACCTTAAATCCCTTTTAAACAAAATTGAGTAGTAATTCTGAATAATATCACAAATTAGAAGAAAATGTAAATTATTTAAGAGATTTTAGATCTAAAAAGAACAAAATTAACTTAGAAACTCCAATAGATTTTAAAAGTCATCTTTTCTATTAATGTAATATTCTTCATTTCTCTATATCCCAATTCTCCGAGTCTCTTTTTTTGTTTTTTTGCTCCTCTAATTTCTTGTTCAGCATTTTCCGGAGCTTATCGTTTTCGCGACGAATTCTACTAATTCTATCCGAAAGCTTTTCTCTCTTTTGAAAAGAAATTTTCGCATAAATATAAGTTAAAGCACTCAACCCCACAAAGTTAACTAAG
>CAZLTJ010000127.1:0-5675 GCA_964562425.1 uncultured bacterium | reverse complement strand
GAATAACAACGACAATACCCGTTGAAATAGTTTTTGCATCAGGTGCAATTCCTGTTGATTTAAATAACCTTTTCATATCGAATGAAAATCGTGAATATTTTGTTAAACGGGCTGATCTCGACGGTTTCCCAAGAAATGTGTGTACATGGATTAAAGGTATATACGGCACGGTTCTGGGCGAAGGGATGAAGGAAATAATTGCTGTAATTCAGGGGGATTGCTCAAATACCCATGCGATGGCTGAGACTCTCATAGATCACGGTGTTAAAATTTATCCATTTTCATTTCCTTATAATTATGATAGTAAATTTCTCCGTAGTGAGATGGAAAGATTGGCTGAAAAATTAAGAGTTTCCTCATGGGATGAAATTATTTATTGGAAGAAAAGACTTGACGTAATTAGACAATTGGCGCATGAAATAGACAGATTATCTTGGCAAGAAAATAAAGTTAAGGGTTTGGAAAATCACACATTCTTAGTTTCAACTAGTGATTTTGAGGGAAATCCTGATAAATTCGAGAAAAAGTTGATGCAGTTTATTAATGATGCCAAAAAAAGGGAGTCGTTTGAAAATCATGTTCGACTTTGTTATATGGGTGTACCACCACTCTATGGTGATATATACGATGTACTCGAGGGATATGGAGCAAGAGTCGTTTTAAATGAGGTTCAAAGACAGTTCTCCATGCCCTTTGAAACTGATGATATTGTTGAACAATACTTGCGATATACCTATCCATACGGTGCATTTAGACGATTGGAGGATATAAAACTCGAGATAACAAAGAGAAATATTCACGGGGTAATTCACTATGCGGAGCAATTTTGCTTTAGGCAGATCGAGGATATAATATTTCGTCGGGAAATCGGAGTTCCGTATATTTTAATCGAGGGTGGCGAAGTGTTTTCACTCGATGCCCGAACTAAAATGCGGTTACAAGCTTTTGTGGAGATGTTGAGGAGTAAGATTGGCAATAGTAGGACTTGACATAGGCAGCAGGTTTACAAAAATTGCTTTTTTCGAAGAACAAAAACCTGTATTTAGGCTTTATGATTCTGCAAAGTTTTATCGAGAATTCGGAAGCATAACTGACAACGGTTTCTTGCTTGATTTCAAAAAGCTTAATTTGCGTGAAGAAAGCAAAATTGTTGCAACAGGTTATGGCAGAGAAAGAGCGACCTTAGCTGGTGCTACTGAAATATCTGAAATTCAAGCTCATACTTTAGGAGTTATTCATTTGTTAAGGTTAAATAATTTCACTCTTATAGATTTCGGTGGACAAGATACAAAAATCATAAGAGTCGAGTCCTCTAAGGTTGTTGATTTTAGAACTTCCGATAGATGTGCAGCATCAACAGGAAGATATCTTGAAAATATGGCTCGAATTTTGGGAATGAAAGTAGAAGAATTGTCGAATTATCGAAACAATCCGGTTGATATAAGCTCTACCTGTGCAGTGTTTGCTGAAACAGAACTTCTCGAGAAAATGGCTCTGGGTATTCCTCGAGAGAGACTTGCATCAGGAGTTAATATGTCGATTGTAAATAGATTTCTCTCATTAATCAAAGGATTTAAAAACGATGTGGTTGTGGCTTCAGGTGGTGTAGCTAATAATAAAGCGATTATTGAACTGCTTGGAATAGAATTACAAACGGAAATTAAAGTTCCTACCAATCCACAGTTTACTGGTGCAATAGGATGTATAGAATTTTGGGACAAAGGTTAAGATTTTTCTTGAGATTTTAATTGCTCGATATTTTATAGACAAATAGCAATAATTTATATTATTAAATTTAATATAAAAGTTTGTTTTATCATTAAGATATTTATTTTATAATGCACAGAATTGGAGGTTAAGTGGCGTATCTTCTTCTATTTAAAACAATAACGAAGCTTTATCACGCTGAAGAGATGCTAAGGAAGCGTAAAGTAGAATTCGATATGATGCCCGTTCCAGAGCATCTAAACGATGATATTTGTGGAGAAATGGCTTTGAGAGTCCAAGAAGTCTCAGTTCGTGAATTCTTGCCTGAAATAAGAGTTATCGAATATAACGAGTGAATGGATTTTGCACATCATTTTTTTTCAGCATAGTTATCGTGTCGGTGGTGTAATAAAGTAATTTTGCTGTATGCATGGATTTACCATTTGACTAACATCATCATTAACCAAACTTTATTTGCTGCAAGCTTACTATCAAACTTTTCTGGTAAAATTTTAAGAGTCTCATTACAATTTAGAAATTCCACTTCTCGAAGACTGTCTGGATTAAGGACTTCATTAACAAAGTCGGATAGATCCTCTGCAAACCATTTTATTAGAGGAACACCAAAACCCATCTTAGGTCTATTTAACAATTCTTCTGGTATATATCTCTGAAGGAGCTTTCTTAGCAAATACTTTCCCATCCCGTTTCTTATTAACCATTTATCAGGAAGGTTTGCAGCAAATTTGAATAATTCATTGTCAAGGAAAGGCTCGCGACTCTCGAGACTAACGGACATCGATGCTCTGTCGGTTTTAACGAGAATATCATTAGACAAATACATGTTAATATCCGCTAATCTAAGGAAATCAATAATAGGTAAATCCGTAGGCAAGTCTGAGATCTGGTATTTTCTCTTCTCGGTTTTAACTCCAAGAATTCGTTCAATCTCGTCATCTGAATAATACCGAGTTATCGCTCTATATATAGAATTAGGTGACTTAGCATTACTAAGCCATCGAGTTTTAGCCGCTTTAGTACATGGATCTGGGATACCTTTTATGGCAAGCAATTTAGAAATCAAACCTGCAGGCAAGATGGAAACAGCTTTTCGCATAAATCCTGGTTGCTTTAACCACCTGAGTGCCAAGGGATATCTGGAGTATCCGGCGAACAATTCATCTCCACCCTCTGCGGAAAGAGAAACCGTAACTTTCTCTCGTGCAAGTTTTGAAACTAACATTGTTGGTATCGAAGCAGGATCTCCAAACGGTTCATCGAAAGTATTGAAAATTTCCTCGATTGCTGTTCTAACATCGTTTGGTTCGCAGTAAAGCTCGGTATGATTGGTTCCGAAAATATTTGAGATCTTCCGTGCATAGCTTGCTTCATCAAAATCCTTTTCAGGGAAACCTATTGTAAAAGTGTTAATTTGGTTGTGATGTTGAGAAAGTATCGCAACAACCGCTGAGGAATCCACGCCACCGCTGAGAAAAACTCCCACTGGTACATCAGCAATCATTCGTCTATCAAAAGCTATTGTCAGTCTATAGTGCAATTCTTCTAAAAGTTCGGTCTCAGAAGCATTAGTTTTTTTGAGAAAGTATTGTGTAGGCTCCCACCATTGTTTAAAGCTAAGCTCTCTGCCACCATCTCTGACCCACATCATCTGCCCGGGCATAAGTTTGAATATATTCTTATATGCAGACTTAGGTGCGGGTATGTAACCCATTTCAAGGAAATCTGCGAGTGAGTTAATATCTGGATCGAGCGGAATTATTTTGTTTACTCTCAAAGCCTTGATTTCAGAGGCAAAAGCAAAGGAATAGCCACTTTGCCAGTATAGAAGTGGTTTAACACCAAATCTATCTCGAGCAAGGAAAAGAGATTTTTCCTCACTGTCCCAGAGAGCAAATGCAAACATACCCTCAAATTTATCGAGGGCAGAAGAACCCCAATGCATTATAGCAGAAAGGACAACTTCGGTATCACCCTTGGTGTAGAATTTCTCGCCATAAGATTCCAGTTCTCGTCTAAGTTCTTTAAAATTATAAATTTCTCCGTTATAGACTAAAGTATATCGTCCATCACGTGATAGGAAAGGTTGATCAGAATCCTCGCTTATATCGATAATTCGAAGTCGCCTATGCCCCAATATAAGATTGAATTTGTCATCGTGGTAGATGCCAGCAACATCCGGACCGCGGTGAATAAGCGTATCCCGCATCAATAGTAAAGTGTGCTCCAATCCAGCATTCCATATTCCTACTATGCCGCACATTAATTAACCTCCGTAAACTTCTAAAAGGTTTTGTATATATTTCATTAATGCTTCTTTTTCTATTACTTCAAGATTAATTGTCAACGCAAAAAAATTATCTGGTGCAAATTTTCGAATCTTAACCGCGTCCTTCTCGGTAACTAAAACGATTTCAGCATGATTTTTTTTGGCTATATCTGATACTTTTTTAACCTTCTCAATATTATCAAATCTATGATCGAAAAACCATTTATATCCAACAATATCGATGCCAGTTCCCTCAATCAATTTGTAAAATCTAATAGGTTTAGCAATTCCAGCAGCTAAGAATACCTTTTTCCGATGCAATTCGGTTATATTTATCGACTTTGAATTGTCTTTGATGTTTTTAATTTCGCTAATTTTGATATTTCGATGGAAAACTTTGCATTCGCACTCTAATTGACGTTTAGATTCAAAATTCTTGGGAACTATACATAGTGCTGGATTTTTCTGTCCCAGATAGTTAAAACGCCATAATGTATCTCTTCGTCCTCCAAATGGGAAAATAGCTGTATCAAATTCATCTCCGTCAAGCATTAATATATCGAGATCGTGTTTAAGTCCTAGATGCTGAAAACCATCATCTAGTATATAGATTGTAGCTTTTTCACGCAGGCTCATTCCTGCATTGTATCTATTTTTATTTACTGCAATTTTTACATCGGGTAATTTGCCAGTCAACATCGCAGGTTCGTCGCCAACTTCACGCCAATCTGACACACTGTTCTCAATAACAGTTAATTTTGAGGATTTCCGTCGATAACCTCGTGTTAATATTACTGGAGTTTCTCCCATTTCTAACAATAGTTTTGCAAGGTATATTGTCATCGGTGTCTTATTCGATCCGCCCAATTTAATTGAACCAACGCTTAATACAGGATGCGGTAAGGCTTTTCGTGCAATTATTTTTTTATGATATAAAAGGAATCTTAAATAAAGAGGTATCTCGATAGTTTTAAAAAAAAGGAGATTTTTCACGATAACTTCATTCCGAATTGTTTACGATCCAAAGTGTTTCCAAAGCCTTTGGAATTCTTTAAGATAAGTATTTGAAAGCTCAGTGGAATTTATTATCAAAAGGTTTTCGAAATTCTTATTGTTAGCTGAGGCTGTCCAATTATATGAGCCTGTAATTAATAGGTTAGAATCTATAACTGCGAATTTATGATGCATCAATGCACCGCTGAAATCTGTGCGAAGTGGAATTGAGTTGTTAATCAGGAAGATTTTTTTGCTATATCTGCTCTTGTTCTGTCCATCATCGAGTATAACTCGAACAGAAACACCTCTCTGTTTTGCTTCTGTTAATGCCTGGGCTATTGGTCTGCTTGTAAAGGAATATAAGGCAACATCAACGGTTTTATTGGATGAGTCAATAGCATAAACTATCGCAATTTCACATCCACCGTCAGGAGAGAAGTAAACCGAAGCTTGATCTGCATTTAGGTTTACCGGAGATGCAAATTTTTTGCTGATGTATCCTGTGCTTCTCTCCATTGTTAACAGAGCTATGATAAATATTACTACAATAATAATAAAAGTGGTTGGTTTTCTTCTTTTCTTTGCCATTGTTTTTTCTTTTCGCTATCTATTTATGCCTTAATATTTAACTAAATATAACTTGTAAAATTAGAACAACTTAGTAATTTTATTCGCAAACTACAAT
>CAZLTJ010000126.1:0-5909 GCA_964562425.1 uncultured bacterium | reverse complement strand
CAGAAGAACCACCTGAAACAAAAGGTATAACTTTACCAAATTTTGCTTCAATTAATTGCTCATATAAACTTAACTGAATTAATTTATCGTGATTTGGTAAGACACCGTACATACATGTTAAATTAGTTCCAATGCCCACAACTTCAATATTAGATAAATTAAATACATTAGAATAAAAATCGATAAAATCTTCACGCAAAACCCCTTCTCTTAATTCTCCCATTTCAATCATTATTATTATTTTATGGGTTTTGTTTTGACGTTTTGCTTCTTGTGAAAGTAGCTTTATTGTATCAAATTCAGTGTTAATACTTATATCAGCATATTCGATTATGCTTTTTATTGAGCGTTTCGGTGGTGGTTTGATATAAATAGTCTCAATCTTTGGATTCAAAGATTTTATGTTTTTTAAATTTTTGATCCTTGAATCACATATTTCCTTAATCCCCAGTTTAATTAATTCCGATAAGTATAATTTGTTGCCACATAAGAGCTTTGAAACAATAGCCCATTTAATCCCATTTTTACTAAATAATTCATCAAGATATTGATAATTCTCTCTTAGCTTTTGAGTATTTAATGTAATAAAAGCCATTCACTTATCCTTACTGTTATAGCGCATTTCCAAATATTTACTTTTAAAGCCAAACTTTTCATAAAGGAATTTTGCAGGATTATCAGGTTCAACATGTAATGCGATATCTCCCTCACATAATTCAATCGTTTTTTTTACTAAATCTTTTCCAATACCTTTTCCTCGAAAATCTTTATGCGTAGCTATGTAAACTAAAATATTTTCAGGGATATAATCTTTCATGCCTGTTTTATTAATTACAACTACTCCAACTAATTCATTATTAATTTTGGTTGTAAGAATAAAGCCTCCAAATGAAGAATATTCTTTAAGGGCATAATTTACTGCATTAAGAATATACTCCATTGGGTCCCCAAAACCTTCAAGATGATTAAATAAAAATTTGACGATATTATTTTTTTCTTCTTTAGAAGGCTTTTTTTTGTTCATAAATACATTGAATTCTCTTTTCATTATAACTTCCTTTTCTTTTTAGAGATTAATAATGTTTCCAGCATGAAAGAAGTTTCCCGTAGCTAAAATTGAGTCATAGGCTACAAAGCAGTTTTTAACGAAAGTAAAAATAGCGAAAAGTACAAACAAAGTAAAGAGTTTCTTTTATCTCTTCGAATATATTAGGTATTCAACAATCAACAAAAACAGTGGGAATGAGATACTTAGAAAAAGTTGAGTATCCAATCCTATTACTCTAAATCCCGCAATTGCATTCAGTGATTTAAAAATTAGAAAAATTATTAATCCAAAAGTAATACTTTGAAGGATTCCAAAGATCCAAAACACTCTTTTCTCTTTTTCATTCGATAATTTCTTATTCATAATTAAACCCCTATATCTTTTATATCTTTATGATTATTTCAACTATAAATTTATCCCATCAGGCTTAATTTCATTTAACTGTTTCGCTTGTTTAAGATATCTCGGTTTATCGGGATTTAGCTAAGCGAAGTGTTTATACTTTCTTATATGAAGTAGTACCACCATAAATTTCTATTCGACAATCGGACAGTATAGGTCTAAAGTTAACTCATCTGGATTATTCGCACCTGCTATTTGTTTCTCCAGCCATCGATGGTAACCAAACTTATATTTGCTAGTCTTGCACCACTCTATAAGCTGACGCCAAGATGCTGGGATAGTTTTATATAGCTCTCCGTGAGTCTTGCATCTAATGACAGCATAAAGTCCACCGTAGAATTCATTTATCCTTACATCACCTTCTGGTTCAATATTAGTACCAACCTTAATCCAAAACTCGTATCCGTATTTTGAGTTGCCAGTTGAGGGATTGGGATTGTTGAAACCGAATATAGGATGCGCATCGATATCATCGAGCAGTCCTTTGGGTTGTGCCCATGCTACAAGCTTTCCCCAGGCTTCTACTTCTGGGCTTATACTAAATGCATACGTGCTGGCAACAAGCATCGGTTCAAGTTTTACAATTTGGACTTCTAAGTCTTTCATTTTTTTTCCTACCTTTCTCACACCTTGTATATGATTAAATACGATACAATTTCGTCTAATGTTCTCTTGTTTTCGATGTCCCGATATGTTGGGATTTGAGGAGCAATTATGCAATTTGTATCATCAAGTAAATCGAGGTTCAGATAATTTTTCCCTCCCAATCACAAAAAATCTCTTTGCATTTTATTGTCAAGCAATTACTTTACAAGGAGATTGAAACTTCAGAAAAATAATATTATGCCATTTCAACCAATTGAAATAATTGAAGGGAGAAAGGGAATTCATTGTAACACAGTAAGTTACGGCAAACATTTGAATATTGACCGCTCTGTTTCCAGTTCAAGTATAGCTGGATAGGGCGGTTTTTTGTTTGCTCGAAAACTGAAACCAAAAAAATGGAGGAAATATGAAGAGCAAAATATTTGTCCTATATTTCACTCTCTTTCTTGTTACCATTGCATACTCACAAACGCTCAGTCCTCGTGTGATTGATAATGGCGGTGGTATATCTTCAGGAACGAATAGAGTTTTACTTGCTTCGATAGGGCAGTCGACTGCGGGTATAAGGGATGATAGTGTAATCTTGCAGGCAGGATATATAACAGTGGATACTCTGGGTACAGGTGCAATCTTTGAGCCAAATTATAAAACTAAACCTAAATCCATTATTTCAAGTTTCTACCCAAATCCATTCAATAGCACAACGACAATTAGTATTGAATTACCAAAAACCCAACAAATTTTTGTAAGAATATTGGATGTATCTGGAAAGTTAATTTTTAAATGGAGTTCAGAGCTAAGTGCAGGAATATATCGAATCCGTTTTTCAGCAGATGAAAAGCTTACTTCAGGAACTTATATGTATTCAGTAAATACTGATGACACTCGAAAATCCGGTAAAATAACCTATGTAAAATAAGAGGAGATTTATTATGCAAAAGTTTTTTATTGTTTCTCTCATTATCCTAATCACATCAGCATTATTTGCGGAAGTTCCAGAGGTCATTTCATTTCAGGGTCGTCTCAATGATACCTTAGGCAACCCAATCGAGGATGGCACATACGATCTGACTTTCCGCTTATATACAACTTCAACCGGTGGTTCTTCAATATGGAATGAGGAACAAGAAGTGGTCACATCAAACGGTCTTTTCTCGGTAATGCTTGGTTCTGCTTCTGCACTTGACATAACTGATTTCTATGACCCACTCTATCTTTCCGTGCAAGTGGAACATGACCCGGAGCTTTCACCTCGCTATGAGCTTGGCTCAAGCCCTTATGCTTTCTATGCAGTTCAAGCAGATACAGCAAATATAGCTATAACGGCAGGATATTCAATGTATGCGGATGTCGCAACCTATTCCGATAGTGCCGAAGCTGCTGCATTCGCACATTCGATGAATTGGGGAGATATTGACGGCATGCCCTCTGGTTTCTCTGATGGTGTCGATGATGAAGGAGAAGAAATTCATTATGTTGCAGGTGAGGGAATTGAGATTGTTGATACTGTGATTTCAGTTGTTGATGGCGGAATTAATTGGCAACATCTCTCCAGTGTTGTGCAAGATTCGATTCAAGCTGAAGGTGAAATTGGACTCGACCAAGTTTATCATACAACCGCATTTACAGGAACAGGTGAACCAGGTAACTTACTCGACCTTGCCGACGGTGCAGTTACAACATTCAAACTTGCTTCAGGTATTCCTATTACAACATTTGTTAATAATGCAGGTTTCTTAACAGAACATGACCTTTCCGCAGGTGACGGACTCGATTTTGATAGTTCTGAATTTTCAATTGATGTATCGGATATTGTTGGTGAAGGTCTTGCTGAGGATGGTTCAAATAATCTTTGCTTGAGTAATACTGGTGTCGATTCTGGTTCATATACCTATGCAAATATTACTATCGATGCACAAGGCAGGATAACCGAAGCATCCAACGGGGAAATAAAAGAATTTCCCTCGACAGCTATTGTAATGTCGAGAACCTATCCAAACGCCACTCTTGAATCCGATAGTTTTTCTGTCGTTCTCGACACTACTTCGATGGTTATGGATTCAACATGGACATGTGCAACAGTATCGGCGGGATGGAACGCAAGAAAAGACTTTTCTTCATTTGTTTTTGATGACAAAATGTGGGTGTTTGGTGGTAATACCAGCACTGGGGACAAAAGTGATGTCAGATATTCCGTAGACGGTGTTACCTGGACTATTGCAACATCATCTGCAGATTGGTGTGATCGCAGTTTGCTTACCTCGGTTGTTTATGCTGGTAGAATGTGGATTATTGGGGGTGCGGATCATTGGGGAGCACGTAATGATGTCTGGTTGTCAACTAATGGTGTAGTATGGTCAGTAGCTACTCCAGATGCGGAATGGGAGAGCCGCTATGGACATTGTTCAATTGTTTATGATGGAAAGATATGGGTAATGGGTGGTGGAAAATTATCTGGTGGTTGGCAATGGTTTAATGATATCTGGTACTCTGAGGATGGTGTGAGCTGGACTCGGGCAGTAGAGCATGCTTCTTGGCATGGTAGAAAGGATCATTCTGCGATTTCTTATGATGGGAAAATGTGGGTTATTGGAGGTTACGGATATGAAAGTGATTGGAAGTATTATAATGATGTCTGGTATTCAACTAATGGTATTAGTTGGACTCGTGCAACCGAACATGCTCCCTGGACAGCTCGCTATGGTCATACTTCATTTGTATATGATGACAAAATGTGGGTAGTCGGTGGCAAAACCAGCACAGGATACAAACACGATGTATGGTATTCAAGCAACGGTGTTGATTGGACAAAATTAACATCGATGGCAGAATGGAGCGGAAGACAAAGTCATACTTCCTTTGTCTTTGATGGGAAAATGTGGGTTCTTGGAGGGGAAACAAGCGGTGAAATCAGGAAGCATGATGTCTGGTATTCGGAATTTGCACCAATTTATGAGCCTGTTACTTGTTGTGGTTTTTATCTGTATGAGAAAGAATGATACTCGATATAAAATAGCACAATGCTGTACGAGACAACGATGTCGATGTTTGAAATAACCGAGGGAATAAGTGAAATACCGATTTCAATATGAGTAACACTCCTCAGACTGAAAGGTATACTCAAAGTAATATCTTACTCACTCCTGTTTCGTCAATCGTTCCTTTCCCATATTATAGGAGTGGCAACGCTACTATCGATCTCAAAATCCAATTTACAACTACATTTCCCACTTTCGTGTCAACAGTATTAGACAACAAGCGTCGCTTATTTATGAAACTCTTGTAATATCTCATTTGCTGTAGTTACAAAGGCAAACCCGAAAGCAAGATTGAGCAAACTTGCCAGATGCATTTCCTCAGTAACACTTCCCGTGCCATCAGCAAGGAAGAACACTCTGTAGTCTCTGTAATAAGCATCCCGAGTGGTGGATTCGCAACATAAGTTGGTCATAATGCCGGAGATTACAAGGTCTTCTATCTTTAGGCATCGGAGAACTGTTTCCAATTCCGTATTGTAGAATGCTGAATAGCGATGTTTGAAAATCACCTTCTCGTTTGGGAGCGGTGCTATATCGTCATGTACCTTGCTTTCCGCACTTCCTTCAACACACATCCCTTCCCACCACCATTCCATAATACCAGCATCTATGCAATCGGGATGATGGACATGACATACGTAAATTACTGGACGATCGGCTTCTCGAAATGTTTGAATAAGCTGTTTCAGAGTTGGAAGAATAGCTAATCCACCGCAGGTGAAAGTTGGTGAAGCTGGATCCAAAAAGAACTTTTGCATATCGATAACGAGAAGAGCTGATTTCTCCTTATTAAGTTGCATCCGATGCTGGTTGAA
>CAZLTJ010000125.1:0-5923 GCA_964562425.1 uncultured bacterium | reverse complement strand
TTATTGTTATAATTTGGTTGCTTTTGGTTATTTTGATTTTAAGGTTTGTCTTTAAGATTACTTTTTAGCAAGTTATCTATTTAAGGAAGCAAAAGTATCGACTACGCCCGGGATAGCGTTTGGACCGACAGGTGAAGGGCACTTAAGATTATCGTTCTGTGTTTCGGAAGATATGATAAATAAGGCATTCTACAGAATTGAAGAATACTTTGGGTAATTCTATGATTTTTAGTCTCTTGGATATATCGAGTTGTCAGATCCTGCAAAACAAAAAAATGAATGAAAAGGGCAATTCCAAACCATAAGTCTGAGGTGTAAGCTACTCAGACATGATACTAATAATATCTCCCCTAACTCCTCTTTTAAGGGAAACTGCCTCCCCTTTTGAGTTCTCGAACAATATCTCCTCTTTTATTTATTACCATTCCGTATGGGAGTTCTTTCTTTAGGGATAGATCGGTATTTAAAATCGAATATACATCCCAGGCTACACTCGAATTTTTCAGAGAGATTAAGGCTTCGGGATACCGACTTGTAAAGATAACAACGCAAGGATATGGTCGAGTATATTTTAAATAGTATTCAGAATAGTAATATGACAATGAATAACAATCGTGCGGTTTAGAATTGAGTATAATTAATGTATCTTCATATTTCGGCAGACATGTTGCAAGATTAACCTTTTTGCCGTTAAAAGGCTCCGTAATTGAATATTGACTGATGTTTTTGGTCGTATCCATTGGATAGGTTAGCTTGTATTTCCCAACAAAGAAATATTTCGAATCCAAACTATCTATAATCCATAATTCGTTGTCCATAACACCAAACAGATATCTCTTACCAATATCAATTTTACCAAGATATTTTCTGTGTGAAATGTCCCAGATATCAATAAAACCATGAGGCGAATTTTGATTCCTTGTTGCAATAAATATTGAATCTTGAATTAAATTTAAGTAACTAAAATTATCCCATGGTTCAGACCACATATCCAAACGTTTATCAGTTTCAGGATCATATTTATCAAAATCGCTATTAAAATCTTCAATAGGCTCATAAATGAAATTTAATTCTCCATCAATATCATATTCATATAATTTAGAATCGTAGTGCTGCAAAATAAGAACTCTCCTATCCTTGGTAGCTTTTCCTAATGCATTAAAAACAACAAAAGATTCACTATCGTTATCAGGAGGATAGAATGTTGCAATGGGTTGCCCCAATTTACTTAAATCATCACCTGAATAAAAAGTTCTAGCTAAATACACACTCTTATTAGGAGCATCAATTGACCGAGTATAGATAATTATTTGATCTTCATCTTCTACATAATCTGCGTAAAATGTAAGGTATTCATAAGATAATTGTAAGGTTTTTATTCGTTTTTGCTCAGATATAGACCAAAACATGAATTTCCTGATTGATACACTAAACGTTAATAATTCATCTTCATTAACAAACTTTACAGGAATAGTATTGGTAGGTGTTACATATTTGGATATAATTTTTCCTGAAGGGGAAAAGACCATTATTCCCAATGATTTAGTCATTGCTGCAATTCTGTCATTAGACATTATACAAACAACAATTGGTACTCTTTTTAAAGAATCTGGTTGTTCTTCATCCTCTTTAGGCAGCCAGATTTCTCCAATTGGGAACTTAAAAGAACTAATTTTTTCTATTCTTAGATCTTGCGCTTCTGCAAAAAGACTAACTAAAACAAATCCTACTATTAAAAACTGAATAATATATAATCTACCTTTGCTTAACATTAAATATCACTCCATTAAAAAAATCCCTCGGACAATCAAAAACCCAATCATCCGAGAGAAATCATCTTTATAATTTATCTATTTCATATTCTAAAGCAAATATGTGAATTAATCTTCACAGTACTCTTCCCACATCTCCTCGAAATCATCCTTGTCGATAGCAATTCTATCGTTACCTTGAGAATCTGTTACAAAAAGATGGTTTTGATCTTCTGTTGCTTTTAGATAAATATTTTCTTCATCCTCAGAATCAAAAACATTACTGGTTCTGAGGTAAGAAAAGTATTCATTCGGTGAATCAAAGTCACATACATTCACTGGTGCCATACCTGTACATAAACAGGTACCCGCACCAGGACAACTGCAATGTCTAATACCTGGTGCCGTCATCATCATACCCACTACGGTATCTGCTGATCCAAGTGCATAAGTTGTTCCTGTAAGTGCAACTATAAATAAAAATGCGGTTATAATTTTACTAACTCTCATTTTTTTAACCTCCTAAAATTTAATTTTTCCTGCATTAACTTATTTTTTCCTCACCTCCTTATTTAACTATAATATAAGTTTTTTGTAAAATGTCAAGACCTTAATTAAAAAATTTTAATTTATTTAAAGGTTTCTTTTCTTAGTTATATAATTTTTTAAGAATTCAGAAAATATTGATGGAAATATTTTATCTTTTGAAATAGTTATTTTATCTTATTATATTAATGAATGTACTCTTGGGAATACGGAAACCAAATTATACCCATTCTACTGCAGGGATAAAAAGTCACGCGAAATTGTTCACTTCGGTGCGTTTGATTCTGGTCTATCCATTTCGGATATTGCAAAGAAGCATAAAAGAACAAAGGGTTCGATTCGCTCCCGCCTTGAGAAATTGGGCAAAATCAAACCGATTGAGAGAAAATATTAGGGAGAATATCATTAATATGAGTTCTGCATATTGGAAAAATTACCTCAACATTCCGAGTAAGGGAGCGACTGGTGCAGCGGAACGCTTCCCGAATCCCTTTAACTCTTCGTACGCCATCGCCGCACCGAAGGGAGCGGAGAACTCGTCCTGAATCGTCGGGATGGAGATATATGATTTGCGTGGGAGATTGGTTTGGTATAAACCCTCCGGCTCCGATTACATCGGAGCCACCTCCCTTATTAAGGGAGGCAAACCAGAAGCAGTCCCACTTAATAAGGGGGATGTCGCAAAGCGACAGGGGATTAATGTAAAAAACATATCTAAGATTTCAATGCAGACTTTATATGATGTTAGTTAGTGATATCCTGTATTCTAATATATTTTGGCAAAGAATTTCCACAGCTATGTTCTGGGGCATAAACACGAAAGGTAGTTTGGAATACTAAGTTTATTGGCGGATTCTCAGGGGTTTTCAAATTATAGCATGCCTGATATGTCGTGTTCTTCTCTATGAAAACAGTTTTCATCGTGTCACCACCGATCCATATGAAAGGCGAATCAAAACTAAAAGATACATCAACAATCGCACCGCTATCCGGAATAGCGGACTTCCCTCTTCTGGAAGCAAAATAATTAAAGCAAAGTGTGAATGTCTCATTCCTTCCCACTATGGATGGTCCTGAGGCAAACTCGATATCCAAACACACTTCCGGTTCATCTTCCGAACAACTCGCAGCAACGACTACAAGATATATCAGCACACATAAAATCGGAAATAGCTTAAATTTAAATTTTTCTTTCATAATCACTTAGTCTCTAATTAATAGCATTTTGAATAAATTATCAAGTGTTCTGGTTATATAAACGAAATATATACTCTTGCATTTATTCTGCTTTATAATTAATTTAAATAAACCTTCGAGGAGGTATTTGTGCCTCATAAAACCAAGTATATCGTAATAACCGGCGGAGTATTATCTGGATTAGGCAAAGGAATTGCCACAGCCAGTGTTGGAAATCTGCTTAAATCGCATCTTAGAGTTATCCCGATAAAATGCGATGGATACCTCAACACAGACCCGGGCACAATGAATCCAGTAGAGCATGGAGAAGTGTTTGTGTTAGACGATGGTGGTGAGGTTGATATGGATTTTGGACACTACGAAAGATTTCTCAATGTCGTTTGTAAATCGGAGTGGAACCTGACAATGGGGAAAATATATGCAAGCATTCTCGAGAAGGAACGTAGAGGAGATTTTCTTGGGAATACTGTGCAGCTTATTCCTCACGTTACGGATGAAATAAAATCAAATTTCAAAAGGATTGCCAAGCAAGAGAAAGCTGACATTGTCCTAATAGAGATCGGTGGAACTGTTGGCGATATCGAGAATGAGCTATACATCGAAACTGTGAGACAGCTTGGTCATGAAATAGGCTCGAAAAACATTTTATATATTCATCTTACATATGTACCAATTCCAGAAAACCTTGGCGAACTCAAAACTAAACCCACACAGCAAAGTGTTAAATTGCTGAACGAAAAAGGTATCCGACCCGACGTAATAATTGCTCGGTCGTCAAGACCGCTTCCGCAAAAGCTCAAGGAAAAAATTTCACTTTTTTGCAATATATCACCCGAAGCTGTAATCTCTGGCACTGAAGTTGGAACAGTGTATGAAATCCCGATTCTATATGATAAACAAGGGCTGACGGAGATACTTCATAAACGTTTGGGGATATATTCACCACCAAAACTCGATCTTTGGTTTAGTCTAACAGATGCAATTTTAAATCCTACTCGTGAGGTAACGATTGCATTATGCGGGAAATATACAGCACTACACGATTCGTATGCATCGATAATCGAGGCTCTCTATCATGCTGGTGCGCATCACAAAACACGCGTGAAAATTAAATGGCTCGAGACAACCGGAATCGAGCAGGGAAAAATCTCTGTCGAAGATGAACTAACTGGGGTCGATGGAGTTATCGTCCCTGGGGGATTCGGTTTGCGTGGTATCGAGGGCAAGATAAAAGTTGTTCAATATTGTCGGGAGAACGACATCCCGTTTCTCGGAATATGTTATGGAATGCAGCTTGCAGTTATTGAGTTTGCACGAAACGTATGTAAACTTGAAGGTGCGAACACAAACGAAGCTATCGAGGAGGGAATTAAGGTTAAACATCCATTAATATGCATTCTGCCATCACAGAAAGGGCTGAAAAAGAAAGGTGGAACAATGCGTCTTGGCGGTCAGGATGTTAAAATGAAACCCGGAACTTTTGCATACAAAATTTATGATGCAGATTACATTCGAGAACGTTTCAGGCACAGATACGAGGTCAATCCTGAATATGTGGAGAAATTAGAAACATGTGGTATGGTTTTTTCCGGTTATGAACCGGTTGAGAATATTATGCAAATTATGGAATTACCTGAAAAGCGATTTTTTGTAAGCGTGCAATATCATCCCGAATTGATATCCAAACTCGAGAAACCTGAGCCGTTATTTTATGAGATTATAAAATGCGCATTAGATAATTCAGATAATAAATAGTTTGCACATTATCTTCCATATATCCATTTATTAAGCTATACGATCGATATATTCAACAATGATAAATCGATTCTAATTCTACGAAATTTTAATAGATACAATTTAACAGTTGTTTTATACTATCGGAATTGGGTGATGGGGTGTAAATATGTAAGCTAATGAGAGATTGAGAATTAATAATAAGTTGGATTTTAAATTAATGGAAGATTTGAAACACTTAGAAATGTAACAGCGATTAATATGTATTGAAAATGACTTGTTTGAAAAATCTATTGAATACCTCTTTTATTCATGCAATCCTTACAAATACCATGGATTGTTCCGTGAACCGTTTCAATTTTATTACCATCGAATGATTCTAATTTGCTAAAATCACATACAACATCTATATCGAAAACTTTGCCACAAATTCTGCAAAAGAAATGATGATGAGGTTCTATGCGTGGATCGAATCTGCTTCTGCCCGGTTCGACAAATATTTCCTTAGCAATCCCAGACTTTGCAAACGAACTTAGAACATTATAAACAGTAGCCAGAGATATTTGGTCGTGATTTTTCCTCACATCCTCAAAAATGCGTTCTGCTGTGGGATGATCCGTTCTTCGGTCTAAAACCTTTAAAACCGCAATCCGTTGATTGGTCGCAGAAAGACCATAAGAGCGAAGGAATTCTTT
>CAZLTJ010000124.1:0-5924 GCA_964562425.1 uncultured bacterium | reverse complement strand
ATCTTAATGCCTTAGCATTAAACCACAAATGGGTTGAAATCGCTATTGAATTTTATGGTGAAGATATTTCAAAGTGGGATTTCCAACCGTTTGAGAGTGAGGAAGGTGAAATTGTACCACCTGGTAAAGGTGTCCATCTTGTTACGGTAAATGACTACCTTGCTCGTCGTGACGCTCAATGGATGGACATGATCTATAACTTCCTAGGAATTACAGTTGGAGTTATTCATGAGGGTATTCAACCTCATACCCCGGAAAGAAGAGCTCAATATTGCAAAGATATTGTTTACGGTACAAATAACGCTTTCGGCTTTGATTATCTGAGAGATAATATGGCAATTTCACCAAGAGGTGTTGTTCAACGTGAATTATATTACGCTATTATTGATGAAGTCGATTCAATTCTTATTGACGAAGCAAGAACTCCTCTAATTATTTCCGGACCCATTCAAAGTACGATTTCAGAACATTTCAAAAAATGGAATTCTGCGGTTAGACACATAGTTTCAACTCAAAGCAAAGAATCTGCTTCGCTCATTAATGAATCCCGTCAGTTCTTGGCTAAATCGAAAACACTCGAAACTGAAGGAAAAGGCGGCGATGCCGACAGTATAAAAGCTAAAGCTGCAACTCAACTTCTTATGGTTAAACGTAGCAATCCCAAAAACCCACAGTTCTTAAAACTAATTAAAGAACCGGATATTCTTAAATCTATAAATCATGAAGAAGCAATACACATTCGAGACAAAAATATGAATGAATTAGATGAAAAATTATACTTCGCTGTCGACGAGTTTGAGCATTCTATAAACCTTACCGATAAAGGCAGAAATGAACTAGCCAGATTCAGCAAAGCGGATACGGAAATATTTATTCTCCCTGATATAGCAGAAGAACTCTCACAAATCGAGGGAAATGAGGAACTTTCGGAAAAAGTTAAGACAGAGATGAAGGACAAGCTAAATAAAAGATTTGCCGAACGTAGCGCGATAAACCATGCTATTTCACAGCTTCTAAAAGCATATGTGCTGTTCGCAAAGGATGTTGATTATGTGGTTCAGGACGATAAAGTTATTATCGTTGATGAGTTCACAGGTCGTCTTATGCCAGGACGGAGATACTCCGAAGGTTTGCATCCGGCACTTGAGGCTAAGGAAAAGGTTCATGTTGAAGGTGAAACTCAAACGTATGCTACTATTACAATCCAAAACTATTTTAGAATGTATCGAAAGCTTGCAGGTATGACTGGAACAGCATTGACTGAATCTTCTGAGTTTTGGGAGATTTATAAACTCGAGGTTATATCTATACCAACAAATCGTCCTGTTAGACGAGAAGATTGCAATGATCAGGTTTATTTGACACGAAAGGAAAAATTTAACTCGGTAATCGATGATATTGCATACTATCACAAGCGAAACCAACCAATTCTAGTTGGAACAGTCTCCGTAGAAGTCTCAGAAATGCTCTCGAGAATGCTCAAAAGGAAACAAATTCCTCACTCAGTCCTTAATGCAAAGCATCACGAAAAGGAAGCACATATAATTATCCTTGCCGGGCAACCGGGAGCTGTGACAATTGCAACCAACATGGCGGGTAGAGGTACAGACATTAAATTGGGCGTGGGATTGGTTAAGGCATACAAACTTGTTTTCGAACCAATTCTTTTAAGGATAGCAAAGGAAATCGAAGAAGGTAAATCGTTCTTGTTAGTCACGGAAAGCGGAGAAGTTTTGCGTAACCTTGCAGAATTAGCTAAATATGTGGGTATTGAGTTCAGAGAGTTTAATCTAAGGGAAAATTCACCTAATACAATCACTAAATATTTATCCAATGCTGGTAACGTAGCTATTTTTTCCGGTTCCTCCGGTTTTGTGCTGGCAGAATCAATTCCTAAAGGCAATTTCGAGCGTATTAATTTCCCTAAACCAAAATGCGCACTTCTAACTCACTCAATAGACCAATGGACATGTCCAGAAAATCCCAAAGAATGCTTAAAAAAAGGAGTTCCATGCGGTTTACATATAGTTGGAACAGAAAGACACGATGCTCGAAGAATCGACAATCAGCTTCGAGGTAGAGCCGGACGACAAGGTGACCCGGGGTCCTCAAGGTTTATGGTCTCTTTACAGGACGACCTAATGCGCTTGTATGCAGGCGGTGATCGAGCATACAATATGATTAAGCGACTTAATCCTCCTGAAGGTGAACCCATCGAGCATACAATAATATCAAGGCAAATAGCAGGTGCACAGAAACGCGTTGAGATGCAAAACTTCTCTATAAGAAAGCGTGCGTTAGAACATGACGATGTTATGAATAAACACAGAGAGGTTATCTATTCCTTACGGCATCGAATTTTATTTGGCAACAATCTTAAACCAGATTTTAAAAAGTTCACATTTGAATTCTGTGAATTCCTTGTAGAAAATTACACCGATTCTGGGAGACCACCTGAAAGCTGGGATTGGGCAGGTCTTTCAGAGGAATTTACCAATGTATTCCTTCTTCGATATAATCCTGAGGATACAGAACACCAATCCAATTCACTCGTCGAGGAACTAAATGAGCTTGCAATTAAGGCTTATAGCATGAAGGAAAACATTCTGGGCGAAGAAAACTGTAGGCTTCTCGAAAAATTGGTTATGCTCAAAACACTCGACAATCTATGGATGGAACATCTAAGATCACTCGATGATATTAAAGAATCAAGTTATCTGATGGCATATGCACAAAAAGACCCAATCGTCGAATATAAGATGCAATCCTTCGAAGCATTTGTAATTCTTATGGACGATCTAAGAAAACAAACTCTACACACGTTTTTCCACGCTCAGGTAGCATTACCAGAAGCACCCAGACGACGCGTACCGACAAGGATAACACATCAGGAATCGGATGGTTATGGCGTAGCAGCATCCGCTCAAATGGCACAGAAATTACTCGGCTCACAGGATAGGAAAAGTGCATTTCAATCTCCTCATGGAATAAAATCATCAGCAAGACAGAATGCAAGAATGAGTCCAATTCAAAAAACTCAGACTATTAGAAAAGGTAAGAAAATTGGCAGAAACGAGCCGTGTCCATGTGGGTCGGGTAAGAAATATAAACATTGCTGCGGAAAAAACGTTTGAGTTTCCTGTGAAAGGGAGTAATTATGAATACTTCATTCGTATTTCCCGGACAAGGATCGCAGTTTCCAGGAATGGGTAAAGATCTTTTTAATGAATATTCAGTTGTTCGAGAAATATATAAGAAAGCAAATCGAATCGCAGGTTTTAGAATTGACGAGATTTCTTTTGATGCTGATAAAGCAACATTAGCACAGACTCGATACACACAACCATGCATTTTCACTCATTCGTATGCAGTTTTGAATATCATCGACAAAAAATTCGAATTTACCGCTGGGCATTCGCTGGGTGAGTATTCTTCTCTTGTGGCTGTTAAATCTATTACTTTTGATGAAGGACTTATGGCTGTAGTTGAACGAAGTAGATTGATGTCACAGGCTAAAGATGGCGGAATGATTGCTCCTCTTGGATTATCAATTGAAAATGTGCAGGATGTTGTTAATTCACTCAAATCTCAAGGTGTTATAGAAATTGCCAATTACAATTCACCTAAGCAATTCATTATAAGTGGAGAAAAGAAACTTCTGAGTAAGGCAAGCGAAATTCTCAAAGAAAAAGGAGCAAAACGAGTCGTACCTCTTAATGTATCCGGCGCCTTCCATTCCCCTCTGATGTTGGAAGCACAGAAAGAAATGAAAAAGGTTCTGGCGAAAATTAAATTCAATGAACCTAAAGTGAATTTTTATTCTAATGTAACTGGAACACTTTTAACCGACCCAACAGAAATAAAAAATAATCTTGTTTTGCAATTAACTAATCCTGTTCGATGGATCGATATTATTGAAAACATGATTAAAGACGATGCAGAGAAATTCATAGAAATTGGTCCCGGTAAGGTTCTTCAAGGTTTAATTAAAAAGATTAACCCACATGTTGAAGCACTTGGTTGGGAAACATTATAACCTTTACATTTTGTTACATAATATAATTTTGTTATCAATACAATCTTACAATGATAAAAAATCAATTAATCGAGAGGATTGTAAATGGGTAGTACAATAGCTCAAAAAATTCTTGCTTCCCACAGTGGTAAAGAAAAAGTCGATGTGGGAGATATTGTAACAGTAAATCCAGATTACGTGCTTTCTCATGATAATTCAGCAGCGATAATTAAGAAGTATGAAAAACTACCAGTGGATAAAATATTCGATTCCTTAATACCAGTAATAGTGTTGGATCATACAGTTCCTGCATCAACATCACAATATGCAAATAACCATAAATCTATACGTGAATTTGTCAAATATCAGGGAATACCAAATTTTTACGATATGGGTGAAGGAATATGTCATCAAGTGCTATCAGAGAAAGGCTTTGCTTTCCCCGGTGGTTTGATCCTTGGGGCAGACTCTCATACAACAACCTATGGTGCTTTTGGAGCTGCTAGTACTGGCATTGGCAGAAGCGAAGTTGCTGCTATTTGGGCTACTGGGGAAATGTGGCTAAAAGTACCGGAAACAATTAAAATCAACATAGAAGGTCAATTCCTGAAATACTTAACATCAAAGGATTTAATACTAAAAATCATTGGTGATCTCGGTGCAGATGGTGCGCTATATAAATCTGTCGAATTCACGGGGGATACCGTAAAGGAGATGTCTATCGATAGTCGAATGGTTTTGTCCAATATGGCAGTTGAAATGGGAGCAAAGTTTGGTATAATTTATCCTGACGAAATTGTAGACAATTATCTTGAAAACAAGGCAAAAAAGCATTACAAATGGGTTCTTCCAGATTCTGACGCTGTATATTTAAAGGAACTGAATTATAATGTAAATGATCTTGAATCGTATATCGCAAAACCTCATACCGTCGATAATGTGAGTCCTGTAGTGGAAACAACCGGGCAGAAAATCGATCAAGTCTTTTTCGGTTCATGCACCAATGGACGCTTAGAGGATTTCCACGCTGCAGCAGAACTTCTAAAGGGAAAGAAAATTGCCAAAAATGTTCGGATGCTTGCATTCCCAGCCAGTAAGTCTATTTTACAGCAGATAATTTTGGACGGCACAGCCCAAATTCTGCTTGACGCAGGCGTTATCCTAATGAATACAGGTTGTGGACCTTGTCTCGGTGCTCATGAGGGTGTTTTAGCAGACCACGAAGTTTGTATTTCAACGTCTAACAGAAATTTCAAAGGGCGTCTTGGTAATCCTAATTCTTTCATTTATCTCGCGAGTCCGTATACTGCTGTGGCTTCCGCTATAACAGGTGTTATTACAGATCCGAGAGAAATGCTTAGTTAATAATTTATATAACAGAATTTATTATAAGGCGGAAATAATATATTCTTAATTTCGAATTATCTTTCCTCGATAGATTTTTTCCCATTGCGTCCCAGTCTTTGAAGTAATTTCAGCCTCTAAAACATACATGTATATTCCTTTGCCGACATCGTCTCCATATTCTGTTTTTCCATCCCATGTAATCCAATCAAAAGGATTAGTCGTCGATTTTGAAAGTTGTCTTATCTGTTTCCCATCCACTGTGTAAATCGTAACTACCACATAAGCTGAAATTCCCGCTCCAGCCAATGCAAATGTTATATCGACCACATCTCTGAAAGGATTAGGATAAGGAATAACATCATAAATTTCGACTTCACAGGGATCCAACCACAGTTCCACACATTTCTGTGTTACGTTGTTGAGATTATCCCAAACCTGGGCACAAATGGTATGTCCTCCGTATTCAACATTTTTAAAAGTATATGTAGCTCTAGCAAAAGTTGGGTCGTCAATAGAGTATTGAAGTTCGGAAGATATATCGATAATATTATCCTCATTATCA
>CAZLTJ010000123.1:0-6000 GCA_964562425.1 uncultured bacterium | reverse complement strand
AAAACAGATGCCAAAAACAACTTGTTACAACGCATAAAAAACCTCCTGTAAAAAGTGGAAATGTTTTCCTGAATTTTCTGGGAACTTTATTATAAGACTTGTCCAAACTCATATAATCACCAACTTTACATAGGAGAGAACTACTCTTTATAATTATATGAATTATAGAAATGGTTGTCAAGCCTAAAAAACGAATCCTCAAATAAATTTAACAAGTCCTTTTTCTTGGGAGGAAGGATTTAGGATGAGAGAATAAAAAAGGGAAGGATTATAACTTCAGTAAACTTAAAAAAAAAAGCGTGGGTTGCTGTCCCACGCCTGAACCATCGATATCGATGTTGCCAAAGGAAAACTTATACTTGAATATCTGTTGGAGCATTGAAAGCACGTTGCGCCAAAGCATTGTCCATCATAAACAGTCCATTTTTGCTATCACCAAACATTTTTAGTTGCTCGAGAATCTTTAATGTCTGCTCCTCTTCCTCAACCTGCTCGTCAACAAACCATCTCAAAAGCCCCTGAGAAGCGTAATCGTTATCTTCAATTGCGAGCTTTGTCAAATCATTAATCATCCCGGTTACTTTCTTTTCATGTTCGTATGCAGCATTAACAATCTCAACAGGACTCTCCCAATCCAATTTTGGCTTATCTATCGCATGCAATTCAATTTTCTCTCCACGTTCTAAAACATGCAGATAAATACGCATGCCATGCGTCAACTCCTCCTTAGCCTGCATATACATCCAATTTGCAAATCCATCGAGATTCTTTTCTGAGAACCATGCAGACATAGAAAAATATAGATATGCCGCAAAGAACTCTGCATTGATCTGTTTGTTCAGTTCTACTAACATCTTTTTGCTCATCATTTTTACCAACTCCTTTGAGGGATTATGTTAGATAATTTTTCATCGTCCTCTATCGATGAAAACAAAGAATCACGCTTTTATACTATTATTCCTATTTCCTTGTGCTTTAGATATATTTTTTCCACCAATTTATCCAAAGCTTGATAGTCCTTTTCCTTAGGCAATCCCTTAACCAAAACTGGCTCAAGAATCTCAACCTTAAGGTTCTTCATTAGGCTCATGAGCGTATCAACTGTTTTTCCACCCCAACCGTATGAACCTATAATCGTAGCGAATTTAGTTTTTGGACGAAGTGCGTTTGTCAATATAGCTGCATAAGCCGCTGAGGGATGAGGTCCCGTTAGTATTGTTGGTGTTGCTAATACAATTGTCGCTGCATCGACTAAAGCCATAGCGAGTTCACCAATATCTGCTATAGTTAGATTAAAAGGCTTTACAGTTATACCTCGTTCTATTAGTGAATCAATAAGGAAATCAACCATATACCTTGTACTATCATGCATAGACACATATGGCAGAACTACTTCATTTTTTACATCGTCGGATGTCCAATCTTTATAGGCATCGACAATGAACTTGGGATTGCTATAAATCGGTCCATGGCTTGGAGCTATAATTTCTGGATTAAGAACCTCAACCCTATCGATATTCTTACGAACAGTCTTACGAAAAGGCATCATTATCTCTGCATAATAGCGTTTAGCATCATTGTAAACATTACTATCATCGGCAGAATAGAGATCACTTGTGGCTTTATGCGAACCAAAAAAGTCACAAGGGAATAATATTCTATCTTCGATAAGGAATGTTGCCATCGTTTCAGGCCAATGAACCCACGGAACCATAATAAATTGTAATGTTCTATCGCCTAATGAAATTGTGTCATTATCTTCCACAATATGGAATTTACTTTCTTCAACATCTAAATGAACGATCAGTAGTTCCATGCATTTTTTATTTGAAACAACCATACACTCAGGAAAGCTTTCAAGTATCAAATCAACCGAACCAGAATGATCCTGTTCCGCGTGGTTGACTACAAGATAATCTAACTTTTCTATTTGAAGTCTTTCAAGATTATTGAGCAACTCACTTGACAGCGTTGGGTCAACGGTATCGATTAGCACATTTTTCTCACTACCTAAAATTAAATAAGAATTGTAGCTTGTGCCATCTGGTAATGGAATAAGCTCATCGAACAATGTTCTGTCCCAGTCGATTGCACCAACTGAAAACACTCGATCCTTAATTTCTCTTAATGGCATAATATTTCTCCATTTTGTCGCTCTAAATTAATGTTACATTCGTTTATCAATACTTAACATATAAAAATTCTGCGTTAATGATTGGGCAAAATTAATAGTCGAACTAAATTTATCATAATTTCATTAAAATTCCATCAATGAAATGGCGAAAATTCCTCTTTCCCAGCACCACATACCGGGCAAACCCAATCATTGGGAAGGTCCTTAAATGGAGTTCCCGGGGGAATACCTGATTCCTCATCACCCACTGCTGGATCATAGATATATCCACACACGTTACATTTATACTTTTTCATATTTACTTCCTTTCTTGGTTGCTCTTTCAATGTTTGCTCAGCAATATAAGTGGGAGCATTCTTCGGGGATTTGCCCCCTTTAACCAAATGATAGTATGAATAAGTCATAACATCGTCTTCGTTAAGAATTTCCGCGTCAACAACCTCGCCGATGAAAATTGTATGTGTATGGATGTCTATTTTGTCAATAACTTTTGCTTCAATAAACGCCAATGCATGATTCAAAACAATGGGTACTCCAGTTTGCCCAATTTTATAGTCAATTCCTTCAAATTTATCAATATTTTTCCCACTCTTGAATCCGAACTTACCTATAAGTTTCATATCGCAATCAATATCCATAACAGACACAGTAAAAACTCCACTTTGCAAAATATATTCATGTGTAAGGTTATCTCTATTAATAGCTATAGCAATAGTACGGGGCTCTGCTGTTACTTGGATTACGGCATTAGCAATCTGTCCGTTATATCTATCATCCTTTTTTGAACAGATAATATACATGCCATACGTAATCTTGTGAAGTGTTCTTGGATTCATTTATTAGTCCTCCTGTACGTTATAACCTGCGTTTTTGATAGCCATCATAATTTGCTCGGTTGATACATCACCTTCAACCTCTACTAATTTCTTAGGAATATTTATATTAACAGATAGCACACCATCAATATTTTTAAGCGAGTTTTCAATTTTAGTTGCACAATGTTTGCAACTTATATCTGGAACTTGGAATATTTTACCCATACCTTTAATTCTCCTTAGTTTAAATATCGATATAAATGCTCTAATTAATAACGCTATTAAAATAATTCCTGCAAGTGTCTTTATCCACATAGGAAGATGAAATCCTTCATGCATACTGACCAATATCTCTGAAACTGATATATGCAGTATATAGTCGAATAGAATTCCGAATAAAAGTGCTGTTGTTATAATCGAAATTAGATAAACTATCAACGATTTTACACCCAACTTTCCACCAACAAAAGACAGTGTGGCAGTGTTTGTAGCTGGACCAACAATAAGAAAGACTAAAGCCGCACCTGGTGCCATGCCCTTAAGCACTAACGATGCTGCAATAGGAATCGATCCAGTGGCACAGACATACATTGGTGTGCCTATTAGCAGCATTACTATGTATGCTATGTATGGAATGCCAAGATAACTTTCAACAAATGTTTCAGGAATGAGAAATGTTATTAGACCACCCGAAATGAGACCAATAAAAAGCCATTTACCGGTATCCTCAACCAAATCAAAAAAAGCATATGTAAAAACCCCCCTAATTTTCTCCAAAAGAGTGTGTGTATGCGGGTGACTTTTATCACAAATATTGCATGAGAATTTTTCATCTTCAAGTTTCGGTCTTGATTTTGTGCCAGTAATATTTGAAAAAACACCGACAAAAATACCCGAAGTAAACGCTGCAATAGGTCTAACTATTGCAAAAATAGGTCCTAAAAGTGAATAAGTTGCAAAAAATGAGTCCACACCAGAAGTCGGAGTTGAAACAAGAAAAGATAAAGTAGAACCGTCTGAGGCGTTTTGTTTTTTAAGGTGTGCTGCAAGAGGTATAACACCGCATGAACAAACTGGTAATGGAACTCCTAATAGTGCAGCTTTAATAACTGACCCGAAATTAGGCTTGGAAAGATATTTATAAATTTTCCTTTGTGGAATTAAAATATGCAACAATCCAGCCATTACAAATCCAAATAGAAGGTATGGTGCCATTTCAATAGTCAGTTTCCAAACTTCTATCACGAATCCTTCTAAAAAAAGCACCACCGAAAACACCTCATTATTAATATTGTAAAATTTGTTTTAACAATCTTTTAGAATCTTAATTTATAATTATTCTAATATTTGTCAAGGGTAAAAATTTAATTATAATAATTTCAAAGTTAGTTATGAGTAACTCCCTACTTTTGCACATCAATACTTGAAATTCTACGACATACAATTTAATACATAGAAATACATATCTTATTTTAGATATATGTGATTAAAAATTAATTTGAATATCCCTTCAATTTCCGACACTTAAATAGTTATCCTCTCTATCCCCTAACTCTTTTCTCACCATGGAAAAAGTGAGTATTCATCGAAATGTTGTCGTAACTCTCTCATTTGAGAAAAGATATCTCGACGAAGTCGGGACGAGTAAAGGGATAAATTGCATTCTTACATTTGGACAGAACTGAAAGGGTGTATGAATCCCCTCAATGAAATAGAAACCGATGAAAGATTAAATATTGTCGAGTAAATTGGTTAAGTTATTTTCACAATTTACATAATTCGATTTCATGGAATATAATACGTTATCTAAACATTGAATAATTAATTAGTGTTGACAATTTCCTATAATACTCTTTTTTATCATATAATGAAAATTTGTAAAAAGAAGGGGAAAGAACGGAAGCAATTGCTAGACCCTTTAATGCAACTGTTCTTTCTTGTCCAAAACCAATCATCAAATCCAAAATGGAAATACAGCATATCGAAATTGATCAATTATCAGAGATTTCTACAGATGATGAGCGTGCATTGGAGAATTCCCAGCATGCTGTAATCAGAGAGGAATCGAGCTTATATTATCAGAAGAACGGGATAGTATCCATTATATTATAACCAGACATAAATAACTTTTATTAAAGGAATTATTAATGCCAAAAAGAACGGTATTATTGCAACTGAAAGACCGAATTATCGTAATAAGTCAACTGTATTATTTGTTATTGCATTACTTATATTTCAATTCATCTGAGATTTAAGACCTTACAAATAAACTTCTGAAATCAATATACGTTTTTTAAAAGACTTTGAAAATATTTAGAATGAAAGGAAAATCTATGAAAATTGGTTTCTTCGTCCGAACAAGCCCGTATACGAGTCAGAATATTGATACTATGTATGAATTATCAAAACGAGCGTTGAAAAAAGGGCATGAAGTTATGATATACCTTAATGAAGATGGGACAATTGCGTTGAATTCCAACATAAAAAGTCCTGGAGAAAGAAACATCGCAAATCGTCTTGAAGAATTAGTCGAAACAGGAGCACAAATAACCGGTTGTGGTCTTTGCGGGAAGTTTAGAGGAGTGGATAATAAATCACTAGTCGAGGGAACGAAATTTTCAGGTATGGCAGTATTATCCTCGATGATAGAAAATTGTGATAAAATTATTATCTTCAGCTTTTAAAAAGCTCACAATTAAGAAGAAATGTAAGTCATCAATGATAATAACCTGCTATAAAATTATAAATCATAATTTCTGGAGAATTTACAATGCCAAAAAACGTAGTTATATTAATCAGAAGTTGCCCATACGGAATAGCCACGGCAGGAGAAGCGTATCGTATAGCATCCGGGTTAGCTGCTATGGATCATAAAGTAAACATAATCTTTATTGAGGATGGAGTTTTCACAGGTTTCGGGAATCAAAAACCGGAAATAATTGAAATGCAAAATGTATCTCTGGCATATAAAGGAATTAGCGAATTTGGGGCAGAAACATATTTCTGTGAAGAATGTATGACTGAACGAAAAATCAAATCTGAAGACCTGAG
>CAZLTJ010000122.1:4543-6006 GCA_964562425.1 uncultured bacterium | reverse complement strand
TAATTGCTCTCTCGAGGAGATCTGCAGTCATCTGCTCCATTTTCGATCTGGTTAATGTCATTGAGAGATGCTTGGGTCCCGAAGCATCCGCCGTTACAAATGGGAGGTTAATTTGGGTTTCTATAACGGATGAAAGCTCGATCTTAGCACGTTCTGCAGCTTCTTTAAGCCTTTGCTTTGCCATAGGATCTTTCGAAAGATCGATTCCCTGCTCTTTTCGGAATTCCTCAGCAATCCAGTTAATGATTTTCTGGTCCCAGTCGTCACCGCCTAAATGTGTATCACCATTTGTAGATAGAACTTCAAAAACACCTTCACCCAACTCGAGAATGGATATATCAAATGTTCCTCCTCCAAGGTCAAAAACGGCAATCTTAAGCGATTTACCCTCTTTATCCAAACCATAAGCCAATGCTGCGGCTGTTGGCTCATTAAGAATTCGTTTAACCTCAAAGCCAGCAATTCTTCCAGCGTCCTTAGTGGCTTGGCGTTGTGTGTCGTTGAAATATGCAGGAACAGTAACAACGGCATCGTTTATTTTCTCACCGAAATAAGCTTCAGCATCCTGTTTAAGCTTTTGTAAAACCATAGCGGAAATTTCCGGTGGTGGATAATCTTTACCGGTTACTTTAATTTCTATTCGAGCATCGCCTATTGTTCCACTGGTAACCTTATACGGAACTTGACTGCTTTCTGTTTCGACCTCGTTGAAACTTCTTCCCATAAATCTCTTTATTGAATAAACTGTATTTTCCGGATTAGTAATCGCTTGACGCTTTGCAGTTATGCCTACCAAACGCTGCCCATCTTTTGTGAATGCTACAATGGATGGTGTAGTTCTTCCACCCTCGGAATTCGGTATAACAGTGGGTTTCCCACCTTCCATAGCAGCCATACAGCTATTCGTTGTTCCAAGATCGATACCTAAAATTCTTCCCATTTTTAGTTCTCCTTTCTTCGATATTAATATACATAAACAGCAGTAATAAATGTAGCAGAATAAAATTTAGAATTAGAATATAACACACTACATTCCACATTCAATAGAACATTTGGACAGCATACTTAAAGATGTGTCCAAGAATATATACTTAAGTATGCTTTCTAAAGAATATTTAGTTATTACGCTGTTCACTACTTTTCTTATTCTACCTTTATCGGAATTTCTTTGCCTTTCTTTTCCTCTTTCATAGGGAGATCGACAGTTAGGACACCATTTTTATACGATGCACCAATATTCTCCTGATCGATGCTCATAGGGATATAGAAGCTACGTGTGAAACATCCAAAAACGCGTTCTAAACGATGAAAGTTCTCTTTTTTCTCGTCCTTTTCGATCTTTTTTTCTCCTGAAATAGTTACAACATTATCCGAGAAAGATATTTTGATATCATCCTTATCGATACCAGGTAAATCGGCTTTAAGTACAATTTTGTTTTCCTTTTCCGATATATCAACTCTTG
>CAZLTJ010000122.1:0-4533 GCA_964562425.1 uncultured bacterium | reverse complement strand
AGATATGTCTTCCTTTTCCCTTGTTCTTGATAATTTACGCCTTTCCCCAAGAACCTCATCGAACATTCTATGCATTTCATCCGATAGATTCAAAAGGTCCTCGAAGGGTCTCCATTTTACGATTTGCATGATTTCCTCCATTTTAAATAATTACTTTCAGTTTTATTATAATGCAAACTTCGTGCCAGAGCACTCTCAATGCCTTTTAATTGAATAAGTTATGTGATATTTGATATTATATGCCATATTATGTCATTATTGTCACATCATCGAGACAGTTATGACACTCTTAATTCAATTTCGGATCTTTCACAAATATTTGTACCTTAATTTTTTTCAGGTTTTTCTAATTCTACAATCTGTTAATCAAACTTCAGAAATTAATACAATCATTTCTTAAAATCTTTTCCTTTCTTGTACAAATTTCGGTAAGAATAATGAATATTAAAGTTCAGTTTTGCATTCACCTAATTTTTATATTTTCTTATTTCGATTGTGTATTTACATTATTGATTGCTTATTATTATATTATTTCTTTAGCGAACTTCAGGAGGAATTGTGAGAGTAAAATTATTTCTTGCGTTAATTGTGTTGCTTCTGTCAGTTACAATTATAGCTCACTCACCCAGCTTGATGAATGCATCATTTGACTACAAGACGAAAATACTCAATGTAGCTGTTAAACATCCTGTCAAAGATATCAAGGAGCATTATATAGAAAAAATTACAGTCGAGCTTAATGGACGATTAATAATCCAACAGAATTTCAAATCTCAAGCCAACAAGTTAATGCAGAAAGTCAGCTATACAATAATCGATGCAGAAATCGAAGACATGATTGTTATTAAAGATTATTGCAATATTTCGAGAAAGAAAAGTTTCACAATTATCGTTTCAGAATCTGATAACGACCAAGAGTAATATTAAATTTATCACAGTATTTGTAATCAAGGATTTCCCTATCGAATTAGATTTTGCAAATTCTTCATTGACTTTATTGTTCTCGATGAGAATTTAGATAAAGTATATATTGGAATTCGGATGAAAATGAGAAAAAAAAGAAAAAGGGAACCGTATAAAGGGCACAAAACGATAAGAACAGTATGCTTCTGCAGCGGTATAATAATTATTTTCGCTGTTCTGTTCTTTTCTGAAGGTTGCAACTGTAATCGCTGCGAGGACAGAATTAATCCGAATATAGATAGCACTTTTTGCCATATTTCCTCAAAAGGAATGACTCTGTGGTGGAAAGTCGAGAACGATTCACTGCATATCTCTTTCAATGCGCCAGGCAAAGGATGGGTTGCAGTGGGTATCAATCCCTCATGGGATAATGTTATGACAGACGCTAACTTTATTGTAGGATATGTTAAAGATGGTGTAGCATATATTCAGGACGAGTATGGCATAAGCATAAATTTGCGGGAACCGGACACAAGCATTGGTGGCACTGAAGACGTTAGACTTATCGGGGGATGGGAATATTGCGAAAAAACAGAAATTGAGTTTATAATACCAATGAAATCCACCGATATCCGCGACAGGATTTTGAATGAGGGTATTTCCTATATTGTCATACTATCCTACGGACCGGAATGGCAGGATTATTTTGGGCTTTCTTTTGTTAAAATGGTTTTCGAAACTATCCAATTATAATATATTGTAAATGGAACAAATTTCTAACTTGTAAATTATCGATGCAAAAGTCGTTTATACATAAGAACTATTAATTCGGAGATTTTTCTGAAATGAATTTTAAGCTTATTAAAGTTTACTAAAATGGTAATGTGAACCTTCTTGTACTCGATACATGCGGATAGTGCAATCGAACAATTAAACTTCTCAAAACGCTTGATGTGAAATTTAAATACATGGATGTTAATCCTGAGGTAAGAACGAGCGTAAAAATACTTTAAAAATCTCGAAAAGCTAGCAATAAAGCAAAAGTTTTCCAATACTTGTGTAAGATAATAACCGCATTGTTATTGGATTCAATGAGGAGAATAATAAGGGAGTTTTTATGGAAGTATTCAAAATGAATGTTAGTGAGGAGGAAATTGATAGCCATTATCAAAAACTCAAACAGGAATGCAAAATCACTGGATACCATCTGAATCCGGATGAAGAAATGATCAAGGAGCTAATATGGGCTTTGTTGCTTAATTCGAAGAGATATGGCTATCCAGCGTGTCCCTGCCGTATTGTGGAAGGTATAAAAGAAGAAGATATAGATATAATATGCCCTTGCGAATACCGAGATGCTGACTTGGAGGACTATGGACATTGTTTCTGTGGTCTTTACGTCATCGAGGATGTGCTATCAGGCAAGATAAAAACCACTTCTATTCCTGAACGTCGACCTGAAGACCCCACAAAAAGAGTAAAACACAAAAAACCTGTTAAAACAATAGCCAAAGAGCAAAGCAAAGAGATTTTACCACATCCTATCTGGAGATGCAATGTGTGTGGGTATCTTGTCTCCAGAGATAATCCACCTATGGTCTGCCCAATCTGTAAAGCACGCCATGACAGATTTGAGGGTCCTTTTAAGATTTGATATATAGTTATCCAACAAGATTGTTACATCGATATAATCTTTACCTTAAGCTTAAGTAACTTATATGCAATAAGTTATAATCATTCGATCCCGATATTTTTCACCCCTTCACCTTCTCTCCAAGGCAAGAATTAAGAAAGCGTAAAGCCTTGAAATAAATCTAATATCATTAAAATAGTTTTTAGTGTAAGGAAATCATTCTCTGAACAATATTAATCAAATCCTCAACACTATATGGTTTGGGCAATACTCCCATAAATCCAAATTTTCCCGGTTTTGCCATTATAGGGTCATTGCTGTATCCGCTTGAAACTAAAGCTTTTACAGCAGGATTTAATGTCTTTAATTCAGAAATTGTTTCCTCTCCTCCCATACCTCCCGGGACTGTTATATCCAGAATAACTAAATCATACGGAGCTTTATCCTCTAACGATTTTTTATAAAGGTCGAGAGCTTCATTGCCATTCTTAGCAACATCGACTTTATACCCATTATGCTCGAGTATAGATTTACACAACTGTCTAATTATATCTTCATCATCCATAATAAGCAGCTTCCCATTCTTAATCAAACTTTTCGGCTTAACTTTAAATTGTTCTGTCTTTTTTTTATCCAATGCTGGAAGATATATCTTGAATGTTGCTCCATGCCCATATTCCGAATCAACTGATATAACTCCGTCATGCTTGGCAATTATAGAATATGCTATTGCTAGACCTAACCCATCACCGTCTTCCTTAGTTGTGAAATACGGGAAAAATATCTTCTCAATTATTTCCTTCTTTATTCCTGGACCATGATCACTAATTTTTATTTCAACAAATTTACCGTTTCTGTCCTGCAAAATTTCAACATCTTCTGCAAAAATGTTCCTTGCGACAATCTCAATTTCTCCGCCTGATGGCATAAACTGCTTTGCATTAATAATAATATTGCTAAGAGTCAGAGTTATTTGGTCAGCATCGATCTCGGCAAACCAAAGATCCTCTGGAATAACAATATTAGCACCCACTTTCGAACCACTGAGCGCAAAGTTGACTGAATCGCGAATTAAACCGGATATTTTACACTCTTTTCGAATTGGAACCCCACCTCTCGAAAATGTGAGAAGCTGTTTCGTTAGAGTTTTTGCTCTCAGTGTTGCATTTTCTGCTTTCTCAAGAATCTCTATTAGGTATTCATTACCATCCTCTCGGGTGGTTTCAATTGCCATAGATATATATCCCAAAATACCAGTTAAAATATTATTGAAGTCGTGAGCAATTCCACCAGCAAGTATACCTATAGATTCTAGTTTCTGCGCTTGAAGAATTTCCTCCTCCATTCTCAATTTTTCCGTTACGTCTCTAAAAGTTAGCACGACCCCGATTGTCCTTTTATTATCAACAAGCATAGGTGCACAAACATATTCAATATTCTTTCTGCCACCATCCTTTGAGGTTAGAATTACACCCTCCATTTTGATTACATTCTTTTCCTGCAAAAAGAATTTATCGCATGGGACCTGTATTCTTTGTGCACTTTTTTCGTCCATAATGTTGAAAACATCCTTAATAGGTTGCCTAAGTGCATCCTCGAGCGACCATCCAGTTAGGTTTTCAGCAATTTTATTTAGCATTGTAATCCTACCTGCAATATCGGTAGTTATAACACCATCCACGATAGACCTTAGCGTAACTTCAAGTTGTTCTCTGCTGCGTCGTAAGGCATTCTCAATATTTTTCCGTTCGGTTATCTCATCTTTCAAACCCGTTACAGCATCAAAAAGTTCCTCAGTTCTCTCACGAACTCTAAGTTCAAGTTGGTCTCTTGTGTTTCGAATCTCCTCTTCCATCTTTTTCCTCTCAGTATTATCAATTTTCATTTTTGTAACATCCGAAAGAACAATTTGAATTGCAGGTTTCTCATTAAAAACTGGATAACTTGAATTTACTTTAATCCATCTAATATCCTCATTTTTATCAATAACTCTAAAC
>CAZLTJ010000121.1:0-6064 GCA_964562425.1 uncultured bacterium | reverse complement strand
TGACCACGGTGTATATTTCCCTGATTTTTACTATGTTAATAATGGAACGTTTTTTCTGGATGATGCCGAGATTGTGGGAATGAGTATAATTAACGATACACCGTATACTTACAGCAGAATAGCTGTCGCATGTGATTTTGACGACGACAACGACCTCGATCTTTATATCGGTAATTATAGGCTTCTACCAAATTGGTTATTCAGCAATAACGGGGATGGAACATTTGTTGAACTGGCTGATGTATATGGTGTTCAGGGGACACCAACTCATGAAGGTGCACATATTTATTATGGTCATACAATCGGTGCGCAATGGGTTGACGTTAACAACGACTTAGTTTGGGATCTATTTATTGCAAACTTAGCGCATCCAAGGTTCCTTGCATTCTCCGATAAATCACAGCTTTTCATTGGAAACGGACCACCTTTATACGACTTCACAGATAAACGAGAGGAATGGGGAATACAATATTATGAGACGCATTCATCCTGCGTCTTCGGTGATTTTAATAATGATGGTTTGATAGATCTATTCATTTCATGTGTTTATGATGGTTATCATTCCTTTTTATACGAGAACAAGGGAGACCATTTCGAGAATGTAAACTATCAATCAGGAATTTATTTAAACAATAGCTGGGGCTGTGCGTGGACAGATTATGATCACGACGGTGATCTCGATCTTATAGCAAGACATCAGGATGCCACAGGAAACCAAATGCGTGTATTCAGGAACGAAACTGGAAACCACAAAAATTGGGTTCAGTTTGTCCTTCAAGGAAAAGATTGCAATAAATTCGCAGTTGGCTCGGTAGTTAAAGTTTACAGCTCCGATTTAGGATTCCCGCAAATGAGACAGGTTGACGCTGTTGCCGGAACAGAGGGAACATCTCAGGGATATATGCTTCATTTTGGTTTGAATATGGCTACTTCGATAGATTCTGTTGTGGTAAGATGGATGGGTTCTGGTCATGTAGATAAATTCACTGGTGTTACAATTAACAAACGCTATAAAATTACTGAAGGTGGGACTATTGAAGATATCAACGAACTTGATCGAGAAATTCCGAAGCAAATATCTATTTCGGCTTATCCAAACCCGTTTAATACAAAGGTTAATTTGACATTTCAATGTCCAAATATGCCGGGAGAATTAAAAATTTACAGCACAGATGGTCGTATTGTCCACAGTATTCTCATTCCAGAAGGTAACAATGAAATCACGATTGATGCATCGGACATGCCAACTGGAACTTATTTAGTTATTTTGAGAGCCGGTGAAATGACTGCATCCAAAACAATTATACTGATGAAGTAAGTATTAAATTCCCAATATGTTATTTGCTCGTTTATAACAAATGTGCATTCAAAGGTTTAGAATTAAAAAAAGCCTGAGGTTTTCCTTTGAATCTCAGGCTTTTGCTTTAGGAAAAAGTTTTTCATTTTCACTTAGTCGATTGGCTGTGTTTTCTTATCAATGATTTTAAATAAGGAGTATGGAGACCCTAAGTGAAATACATATTATTTCAAGAATCTTTTTTTGCTATTAATAATGTTTGCAATTTTTTAAAAAAAGTTATATAATATATTTAGGTTAAGTTTATAATCCCAATTTAGGAGGTTGTAATGAAAATAAATATATCGATTTTATTTGTGTTTATACTTTTAACTTCATTTATATGCACTATATGGGGTCAATCACTTCATTGTACATTCTATATCGATCTTTCCAGTCCATATATAGATGGAGGGATTTATCCACCTCCCGGTGATACAATTCTTCCACTTGACATAACATTCGGCGCAAAGATAATAGATGATGCTGCAGGTGTATGGTTGAACAATTCAGATGCCTTTGACAATTGGAACACAATTTGCGGAAACCCTATAGGCACATATATAACCTGGGCAATAAATAATTTCTCTGAAGACAATTTCGATACACTTTGGGATAGCACATTTGTAGTAGATAGTTTCGATTATGGCGATTCGATTAAAGTTTGCATTCATGCAATAGATAAAATAAAGAACTATGGATTAGATTGTTCTTGCTGCCCAAACGAATTTGACACATGCTGGAAATTCAACGTTGCATCATGCGATAGTTTCGAACTGTTAAACTTATGCCCGTCCCCGTGTGGGATTACAACTTCAAAACTAGACCAATCAGTATATTTATACCTCTGGCCTGCAATAGGTTCTGTTGGGTATCGACCACCCGATACAACAAATATTAATGTGAAAGTCTTTGTCAATGGTATTCTGACAGACTCCTCAACTATTGGGGATGTATCCTGGGCAAGTTATTATGGAAGTACTACCGATAGAGTTTTCCCGGACGAAATAATCGTAGAACCTCCCACAGGCTCATGGGATCATCTCGATTCGGTTGAGATTATTGTGTGGTCTGAACAATGCCCCATCATACTTGAAAATTCATGCTGGTTTCTTGTCGATCTTAAACCACCCGAACTTACCTATTATTATCCGGCAAACAGAGAAACATTAACCGTCGATGATGTAAATATTCTTGGAATATGGGAGGATGACTTTTCAGGAGTAAAGCCTGAAGGAACCTCAATGAGAGTAACTATTTGGGACTCTCTAGGCAGTATGAAAGCTGATTTTAATGTTCCTGGTGGTTACTCGGATACAATTTGGTTTGATCTCCCAATGGTTTCAGGTGATTCTGTGAGAGTGTGCTCAAAAGCTCAAGATAATGTTGATATTCAATATATATCCATCGCAGATTTATGCACCGATGAACCTAATGAAGCAGAATCTTGTTGGGTGTTCTATAATTTATTCACATGGCCCGAAGCTTCTATAATAGAACCTTGTGATTCTAACGGCGATGGAAAAATTATTACTGCATGTTCCGAGCAGCAAATTAGGATATTAATTTACGATGCCTTGGGATTGGATAGCATTATAGTTTTAAGAATCGGTCCGGACCGATACGATTACGTTGAATTAGAATCCGCAGGACGACTTGAATGGCACGGCACAGATACGATTATTATAAATTTCAACAGTTATTCCGTCGCAGGATTTGAATGGATTCATATAAGATTGGATACTGTAATAAACTTAATAGGCAATAACCTGCAGTCCCCAGTTATCGATTCATTCTTAGTTGATCGTGAACCTCCAGATATATATGCAATAAGTCCATCACCAACATCGACCGTCTATGAATCCGTTGTAGTCGTTTCCCTTTCCGCAAGGGATAGAGTTTGCATTGAAGGAATTATAGATTCTGTTAGATATACCGGACTTATTAATGGATTTTCAGAAGACTTCTGGTTTAGTTCTGATAGTTTTCCAACGACAACTTTTACCTATGAACTTCACGGTTTTACTACCGGTGACTCGGCAGTTTTAGAAATTTGGGCTCACGACGATTGCCATGATTACTGCGGTCCTAACATTCTCCGTTTTTATACCGATTTCAAAGTTATTCTTGCTAATATTAGAGCGGAAGTGTTAGAACCTATCGATCTTAATTATGATTTTAGAGTTATATCAACCTGTGAGGATCAAAGAATAATATGGAAAATAACCCATGATAATCCGATAATATTCGAATCGATACGTGTTGAGGTTAACGATTCATCCTACGATACAACCGATGCTGAGCTTGTTTTTTCCAACGATTCACTCTATTTCTTCCCATCTACTCCATGGATGGACGAAGATACAGTAAAATTCTGCCTTGTTGATGTTACCGACACTTTAGAAAATGATTTAGCTGAAGATGTTTGCGGGAGTGTTATTATAGACATGTCCGGACCAACTTTTTATAATTTAGACCCTGGTTGGTATTCTATTATGTCTTTTTCGGCAGATATTAGAGCTTCAGCATATGATAGTATATGCGGTCTTACCGATATAGATTCATTGAGAATAACTCAACATTATTACGATTCGTTGTTCAGATTTCCATTACTTCCACTCCATGTGGAATCTTTATGGTCGAGTGATACATTCAGAATCTGTGCATATTCGTCCGATTCTTGCATGGATTATTGCGAATCCAATATCACCGATACATGCTGGGAATTTTATACTGCACTAATCGAAATATCCGCAGAGGTTGTCGAACCGATCGACGAAAATGCTGATGGTAGAATAATTTCAACCTGTGATGACCAAGGTGCTATCTGGTTTGTGCTTACCGATTATAGTATATTACCGAATACAATTGTTGTTGAAATCGATGGCATAACATACACTTATCCCGATCCTATACTTCGTTTTGAGCATGACACAATTTTCTTTAATCCATCTGCTGGCTCTTGGTCCAATGGGGATAGCATAGTCTATTGTCTGAAAGATATTAGAGATATCCGAGGAGGCTCTTTGATTTCTCCAATATGCACACATGCCATAATAGATCTAACACCACCCGAGGTAAATTGGTCTTCAATATCTCCACCCTTGGGTCGAATCATCGATGATTCTATCCTTGTTTTCGCATCGTTTACAGATTCTATTTGCGACACAGATGTAGATCTTCTCGACAGCGTGTCCATATCAATACATAGAAGTTCTACTGTAATCGATAGTATTGTAGCTACACATCTTCCACTTCTCGCAAGAGACCTTGAGGACATCGATACTGTTTGGATTTGTGCCCATCTCTCAGATGAATGCATGGATTATTGTTTGCCCAATAGAACTAAAACTTGTTGGAGCTATGAGGTTCAAAGTGCAGAGGTTATTGGTGAATTCAGATCACCACCAGATACAAACTTCGACGGCAGAAGAATTTCCACATGTTCTGACCAAACATTTGCAGCAATAGTTAGAGATAGACACGGTATGGATACAAATTATGTACATATGACTGTTAATGGAATAGAATACCGAGAGACCGATCCCGAAGTAGGATTAACCTATGCTGGAGATTCAACCGTATTGTTAATTATTTTTACACCCTCGATGCCATGGGCAGAAGGTGAATGGGTTATTGTTAACATAGACAGTGCAAGAAATATTTGGGAAGTCGATCTTAATTCTCCAATCATTGATTCTTTCTTAATAGACCTCGATCCTCCTGAATTAGCATTTATCGGTCCATCTGGAACTCACATCGGTGATTCGGCTATTATTACTGTTTCGGCAAACGATTCGATTTGCAGGTCGCACGTCGGTTTGGATTCACTCGTTATTACAAGTTCCCTTGGTCGTTATGAAAACTGGGGAAGCGTCTGGGATGGCATGATTGAAGGACTTGCTGATAGCGAAGTTATTGTTGTTTGCGCTTATGCTCATGATTTATGCGCAGATACATGCGATTTTAACTTTAGTGATTCATGTTGGACATTCGATGTGCATTTAGGCGAAGTTGCTGCAGAAATAATTGAACCTTTCGATTCTAATGGTGATGGCAGAATAGTCACCTCATGCGATGACCAAATCATAAGGTGGGTTGTAACGCCGGAATTTACATTAGTTTGGGCTACCATGATAATCGATATAGATGGAATTGTTTACGATACATCCAGTTCTGAGGTTTCGCTTTCTGGGGATACTGTGATATTTACACCCTCCACAAGGTGGACTGATGGAGATAGCATTACATTCTGCCTTAACACTCTTTGCGATATAACCGGTGGTTGTTTGGATTCATCGGTGTGCAGTAGGATGATAATCGATCTCTCACCGCCTGTATTAACATCTGTCTCGCATACATCGGGAGATACGATAAGCGAAAGAAGTTTTACGTTTAATTACGAAATCAAAGATTCGATTTGCGATGAGAATTTTATTATAACATCGATTCAGGTTGCAAGTGATCCTACTGGTGTCGAATTCGAAGTTAGTCCCGATTCTGAATCTGTAACGATATCAAAATACCAACCTATAAGCAAAATTACTGTTATAATAGATTATCGAGATAATTGTATAGATTATTGTGGACCAAATGCTACCTCCGATACTATAACATTTACAGTTCAAATAAGTGATATATATGGGCATTTATTAGTTCCGTTTGATGTAAACTCAGACGGTTGTATTCAGTCGCATTGCCCCTGTCAACCGATACAATGGGGAATAA
>CAZLTJ010000120.1:0-6084 GCA_964562425.1 uncultured bacterium | reverse complement strand
GATTATTGCTGGGCTTCATTTCTCTGCAGGTGCGATTTCTATTTTTATCGTTGTTCCAATAGAATTGTTAATATTGTTTGCATTCATTTTGCCTCAGGTCTTATTAAAGCTTCAGATATAAAACTCGCTAAATCCATTGCAGCTTCCACAGGACTTTTTAAAAAGAGATAGTTTTTTTGACATGAAAAATGTCTTATCAATTCCATCCTTCTCGAATTTCTGTGATTCTTTCAAATTCTTAACAAAAAATGCAGCAGAACTAAATCTTTCTCACTTAATGAAATATTAAATAATTGTGGAATGTTTTAATAACTTATGGATCGATAAGTTATCTAATCTTGAGGCAAGACAGAAATAGTCTTTTTCCCAAAACGATTTTTTCCAAAGCTGACAACACCATTTATTGTGGCAAAAAGAGTATCGTCCTTTGCTCTGAGAACATTAAGTCCAGGATGAAATTTTGTGCCGTGTTGCCGAATAAGTATATTTCCAGATTTTACAATTTGGCTATCGAACCTTTTTACTCCAAGTCGCTTTCCGCAACTATCTCGACCATTCCTCGAGGATCCCACACCCTTCTTGTGAGCCATAATTTTCCCTCCTTTTAAAACAAACAACCATAAATATATATAATTTCTGAATGCACAAGTTTTTTTTTGTGAGTTTAATAAATTAAATAATATCAGGGCTTCTGATAAAATAATTTATTAGAAGTTTAAACAATATAAAAGAAATGTTTTATTGTAAAAGTAAATTACTTCTTATAATCTGAACCTTTACAAACCTTAACGCACATGCCACATATATAATGTCCTATTCCAGAACTTGAGAATTTTTTCAACATTTCGAAGCATTTTTTGTAGTTCCACAGGGAGCTATCCATACCGATAGCATTAGCAGGGCATACGCTTATACAGGCAATGCATTCGCCACAATCAGCCTTAAGGGATTGCCCGTGGATTAGTGGCATATCGGTTAATATAGATACGAATCTTTGGTGTGCACCAAACTGAGGTGTTATAGCCAAATTGCTTCTTCCTATCCATGCCAATCCTGCTGCTACTGCTGCATGCCTATGTGAAAAATGAGGTAACAATTTCTCCCAATCGATAGTAGAGCTTGCTGGAATGGGTAACGAAAGATAACCACAGCGTTCGATCCACTGTGCGATTCTAACTGCCGATCGGTCTAAGAGCCAGTTTAACTGTCGATAGTGATGTAGATATATTTTATTCGGTCCATTTTTAAGTGTTTCTGTTATAGCATACAAAACTTTATAACCAATAACCACAACGTGTGGAAATTTATTAATTATTTTTTTTATTTCGCCAAAGCATGGAAGATCTTCGTTTGCAGCTACTCCGAAAATTGGCACTTCTAATATTTTTTCACAATATTTCCTTAATTTGCGAGTGTTATCCTCAGAAATAGAGTTATCCATAAGAAGAAAATGCTCCTGTTTATTTACTTGTAGACAATGAATCCGCATTTAAGGAAATCGCTTCTATTAATTTCCCAGTAAATTCGTCATCGTTGTTCACTGGGGCTCCGTATATTTCGGCAATAATGATTTTATCTTTAACAAGAAACCGGTAAGGTATTTTATTGACACCAAATGCAGCGAATACAGTTGAATCGACCATTCCGATAGGGAATATTAAGCCCAGGCTGTCAGCTAAAGGCTTTATAAGTTCAATCGACTCATATGTTATTGCTATTACTGCAAGATTTCTGTATTTTTTGGCAAGTTCATTGATTTGCGATAGTTCAAGACGACATGGTCCGCACCAACTTGCAACAAATGAAATTATTCCAACTGTACCTATGAAATCTTTGTTTGAGAATTTCTCATTGTTAGTGGTTGATACAGTGAATTCTGGTAGATAAGTAAACTCGGGCAATTCCTGTTTTGTTTTCTTTACACGTTCCATTAAGAAAAGCAATCCAAATACAATACAGAGCAAAATCAGTACAGGTACAGTTTTACGAGCCATTTGTCCTCCCGATAATCTCGAGTTTAATCTTACCTTTTGTAACTTCTCCCAAAAAGGAATTAATCTTTTCAATATTTTCCTCTGCAACTTTTACATCGACAGTAATCATTTCCTCGAATTTCTGATTTACAATCATGCCATCCATTGAATCTATTATAGACACAAATTTAGATACTGCGCTGTAAGGTATTTTTGCTCTTATATGTACAATTTTTATAAGTGGGATAATGTCGGAATTCTCGATCGCCAGTCGTGCACACTCGCCATAAGCTCTTGCCAATCCTCCCTTTCCCAACTTTGTTCCCCCGAAATATCTAATCACAATTACAACTGCGTTTGTTATTTTTCTCCCAGTCAGCACCTTCATAATAGGAGTACCCGCTGTGCCCGATGGTTCACCATCATTAGTGAAATATTCAAGTGAACCTTTTAAACCAAGTCGAAATGCATATACTATATGTGTCGAATCTGGATAATTCTTGCGAATTCTATTTAATAGTTTGTCAACTTCCACCCGGGAAGTCACTGGATATGCAATACCAATGAATTTTGAGTGACGGGATTCAATATCTGAAAATCCGTCTTTTTTAAGAGTGTATTCTTTAGCAACCATATTACATAGTCATTATCTCTTCTTCTTTGAGTTTAAATAGTTCTTCAATTTTTTTTGAATGCTTTTCTGTAATATCCTGAACCCTATCCTGCAGTCTGAAAGAATCGTCCTCAGGAATTTCACCTTCTTTTTGTTGAGTTTTAATAAAATCTATTATCTCTCTGCGGATATTTCTAAGCCCAATTTTTCCCTCTTCCGCAATATTTTTAGCAATCTTGACAAGTTCTCTTCTTCGCTCTTCTGTTAATGGTGGTATAGGTATTCGGACAACATTGCCATCTGAGTTAGGATTAAGACCAAGGTCTGATGACAATATAGCCTTTTCAACGTTTGATATTGCGGATTTGTCCCATGGGTGAACCACTAACAATCGTGGTTCGGGCGCTGAAATCGATGCTATTTGGTTAATAAGCGTAGGTGTTCCGTAGTAATCTACTTTAATTCCATCGAGCAATGAAGGGGAAGCTTTACCAGATCGAAGTCTGGCTAATTGTTGTGATATAACATCAAGCGATTTATTCATTTTTCTTTCAGCATCCTCTAAAATCTTTTCCATTACACCCTCCTTTTTTATTCCCATTGATAAAAATAATCAAATGCAACTTACAGTAAAGTAAAAAGCTATAATTTAATAAAGCCTGTGAAAATGTTACTCGATAAACTCAAGAAGTATATGATCTAAAATTTCTAACATACTTACTAAATATACTATTTCGATTAAAGTCTACAATTTAATCCTCTGTAAAACATTGCCTAGATCTTTGATATTTTCCGGTGCCTGAATTACTGGACAATCTATTACTTTGTGAAGTTTTTCTAATGTCCAGTTATCAAGAAACAGTCCATTTGCTGCGACAACTCGTGGTGGAACTAATAAGATATCCAGCTTCTTAGAAAAATTTTGGAAAGTATGCGCGATATCTGCACCAGAGAGAAGATTAGCTACTGTAACAGTTTTCCCAAACAAATTGTTTTTGGCGATTTGAACTTCGATTTCTGCACCGGTAATATTTTCAAGTTTGTTGAGCCCATATTGCTTAAAAATTGGAGCGAAAAGCTCTCCAGTAATGACACCAATAATCATACCATTCATTTGGGGAAAATTCTCCGCTTTCAATGTGTCGATACCATCAAGAAACCATCGAGCCATACCAACACCGTTTTCGTATTGCGGATATTCTCCGTAGTATTCAGCAGAAGGCAAATTCTCGTTTGCTATTATGAAAAACTCATCCGCAAGTTGTACTTTTCGTGGATTAGTTTTATTACAATTAAGGTTTTTGTGCCATTTTATTATCTCTTTTGCATCATTAGAACTTACCGATCTTAATTTTGGCAAGTTATTTCTATGCTCTGTTAGTCCCACAGGAACAATTGCTAACGAAAATAAATTTTCGCCAAAACTCAGAAGATCGTTTGTGGTCTTTTCCAAAACTAATCCATCGTTGTATCCCGGTACAACAACTATCTGCGCATGGAAATTTATACCGTTTTCTGAAAGACGTATAAGCTGTTCCATAATAGGTGGTATTCCTTTACGACCCATAAGTTTTTCTCTTATTTCGATATCGGTAGTGTGAACAGAAATGTAAAGCGGTGACATATGCTGCTCAATAATTCTCCTCCAGTCGTTTGGAGTTATATTTGTTAATGTGATATAGCTGCCCGATAGAAACGAGTATCTAAAATCCTCATCATGAACGTAAAGCGGTGTGCGTAGACCTCGAGGTAGTTGGTTTATGAAGCAAAACACACAGTTATTTCCGCATTTTCTCACTCTTAATTGGGCAAGTTCAATCCCAGAATTCTCATTTTCTGTGCAAAGAATTGCACAATAATATCGACCATTTCTGAGAATTTCTATTTCGAATTCATTTTCATGTTCAGTCATAAAATAAAAATCGAGCCTATCTCGAATAGGATTACTGTCAATAGAAATTACGATGTCTCCATGCACGATGACTTCTTTATCCGCAGGAGAGCCTTTTCGTATCGATACAATTGTTCTTTCGTCGATATTATCGAAGTCTTTTTCGCAATCGATTTGCATACAATTCTGAATAACATATAATGGAAGGGAAAAATCATTCTATTATTAAAATATTTCTAAAATATTTCGGAATAGTCGTAAGTGAATTAATAGAACAACTTAATAAGAACTATCTTTGGAATTAACTTTTTGGTAACGTTATTCTTTTGTTTCTTCAACATCCAGAATCATTTGTTTTACATCGACAACTTTAACAGTAGCTTCCTTTGGAATATTGTGGTCAGCCTTTGCATTCCAAATCTCACCGTGAACAAAAACTTTGCCATTTTGCTCCGGAGAAATCTCGATTATAACTTCCCCTATCTCTCCAATAATTGATGCCAAACCCGTTATGGGACGTTTTTTTTGAGTTCTTATCGCCTTATAAACTATGAATGCAAAAAACAGTGCAATTGTCAATATCGTAGGTAAAATAGTCCATAAGTTGATTCTCAACGCAGGTTCATTGCTCGAGGTTAGCATAAAGGATCCTAACACCAATGATACCAATCCACCGCCAAAAAGAAGACCAAATCCCGGCATTTTTACCTCCAATATAAACATTATAATTCCAGCTATTATTAAAAGAATTCCGACATAGTTAACTGGTAATATTTGAAATGCGTATGCAGCACCCAAAATAGATATTACGCCAACTACTCCAGGAAGAACAGCCCCAGGATTGTGAAGTTCAAGATATAATCCTAACAATCCAGCCATTAAAAGAAGATATGCAATGTTGGGATTGAGAATGTTATGCAGAAATTTCTCCTGTAGAGACATAATTATTCTTTTTTTATTCAAATGCTTCGTATCGAGAATCTTGACTGTATCTCCGATTTCAATTTCCAAGCTGTCCAGATCTTTGAGAAGTTCATCAATATTTTTGGCAATAATCTCTATGACTCCTAACTCTAATGCTTCTTCAGCGGTAATAGAGACAGATTTTCTTACAGCATCCTCAGCCCACTCCTCGTTTCTGCTTTTGTGAGTGGCAAGCGATCTAATCCAAGCTACTGCATCATTTGTAACTTTCTCCATCATTGTGGAACTTGTGTCTTTGCCGGGAGTTCCCATAGCTACTGGATGAGCAGCACCTATCCGAGTTCCGGGAGCCATAGCTGCTATATGAGATGCCATAGTTATAAAAACACCAGCTGAAGCTGAACGTGCTCCGGTTGGGTATACATATGCAACTACAGGAACATTCGATCTTAAAATATCATCCACAATGTCTTTTGTGGCGGAGAGAAGTCCTCCCGGAGTATCGATGATAATAAGAATTAGCTCGGTGTTTTGGACATTGGCTTTTTTAATTCCTTTGGAAAGGTAACAAGCCATAGGTGGATCGACATTTCCATCGAGTTCGAGAATTATGACCTCTGAACTCATCGAAAGTCCGAATAATGCAATAGTTAATATGTACAATATTTTTTTCATTGAAACTC
>CAZLTJ010000119.1:0-6165 GCA_964562425.1 uncultured bacterium | reverse complement strand
CCTCAGAGATTATGAAAATAATTAAACTGTTACTTTAAGTATAATTAGTATATATAATTGAAAAAAATGAAAAATAATTTAGGAGAAAAAATGGTCAGAGTAAGATTTGCACCGTCACCGACGGGATTACCACATGTAGGTAATATCAGAACAGCACTTTTTAACTGGCTTTTTGCTAGGCATCTTGCTGGTAAAGTTATACTGAGAATCGAGGACACAGATAGAGAACGCTTCGACCCAGAAGCACTGGAAGCCATAATGTTCGGTCTTAGGTGGCTTGACTTAGATTGGGATGAAGGTCCTGAAGTAGGTGGACTGTTTGGTCCGTATTTTCAGTCGGAAAGGCTTGATATCTACCATAAGTTCGCAAGAGAGCTTGTGGAAAAAGGTAAGGCATATTATTGCAATTGCTCAACTGAAAGACTGGATCGTGTTCGAAATGAGCTTCGCGAAAAAGGATTACCACCAATGTATGATAGACATTGCAGGGAACTTAGTATCGACAGCGATCCCACAGACCCTAATACTGTTGTGCGACTTAAGGTTCCTTTATGGGGAAGGACCTCTTTGCATGATGAACTTCGAGGAGAAATATCGTTTGATAATTCCACATTTGACGATATTGTGTTAATTAAATCGGATAGTTTTCCAACGTATCATTTTGCAGTAGTCTGCGACGACCACCTTATGGAGATATCGCATATTTTCCGCGGTGAAGAGTGGATTCCCAGTGCAGGGAAACATGTGATCCTTTTCAATGCATTCGGCTGGGAAATTCCCAAAATGATTCATTTGCCCATGATTTTAGGTCCTGAAAGAGCGAAATTATCAAAAAGACATGGCGCAACTGCAATAACAGAATTCGTTAAAGCTGGAATAATACCTCAAGCTATGCTTAATTTCTTGACACTTTTGGGTTGGTCTCCGAAGGATGATATAGAGATATTCGATGTCGAGGAAATTATAAAGCGATTTGATCTCAATGGAATTAACACATCACCGTCTGTTTTCGATTTCGAGAAGCTTAACTGGATGAACAGTGAATATATACGAAAGCTTACACCTTCTGAATTAACAAAAAGACTCAAACCATATTATATAGAATGGGGTTGGCTTAAGGAAGACGACGAAATATCTGAGGAGTATCTAAATCAAGTATCCAAGATTATGCAAGAGCGACTCAGAAAATTCACAGATATGAAAAGTCTTGGTCGATTTTTCTTTATGGAACCTGAGGAATACGATCCAAAAGGTGTTAAGAAAAATTTTAAGCTAATTGTTGCGGATAGAATTATGGAAGTTGCACAGCGATTTGAAAATTTGGAAAAATGGGATGAAGAATCCATTGAAAATATCGTACGAGAATATGCAAAACAATTAGGTTTAGGAGCAGGAAAAATCATTCATCCTATTCGGCTTGCATCCTCTGGACTTAGAATGGGACCTAGTCTGTTCGAAATGCTAATTATATTAGGCAAAGATAGGGTGGTGAAAAGAATGCGAAAAGCTGCAGCATGGATTAAAGATAATATTATGGAGTAAAGACTGAATTGAGCAAGCTTCAATATTATTTAATTGTATATTTAACTATCTATTTCTGCACTTTATTGTCGGGATTATAGTTACGATTTAGTTTCTTTAGTCGACCGAAAATAGGAAATTCGAATTCACATTTTTCGAATATTTAAATAAAATTTCAAACTGCTTTTATTTGTATAGCAGATAATGTAGATTTTAGCAGTATTAGGAGGTAATAATGTCGATAATAACAGGTGTCTGGGGAAGACAGATATTGGATTCAAGAGGGAATCCCACAGTAGAAGTAGAAATTGAGGTAGAAAGCGGCTTTTTAGGAAAAGCTGCTGTACCAGCAGGAGCATCTACCGGTAAACGTGAAGCTTTGGAACTACGCGATAAAAAGCATGAGTGGCTCGGGAAAGGTGTTGATAATGCTGTAAACAACATTAATGAGCATATTGCTCCAGCGATTATTGAACTTGAATCTACAGATCAGCGGGGGATTGACTTATTAATGCTCTCTCTGGATGGAACAGAGAATAAATCTAAGCTCGGTGCAAATTCAATATTAGCAGTAAGTATGGCTGTAGCAAGAGTATCTGCAATGGAGTTGGGTATCCCGTTGTATCAATATTTGGGGGGTGTTGGTGCGCATATTTTACCTATACCATTTATGAATATTATAAACGGAGGAGCTCATGCAACAAATAACCTTGATATTCAAGAATTTATGATCGTTCCTGCTGGGTTTCCTACATATCGTAGTGCATTGAGAGCTGGTTCGGAAATCTATCATAACCTAAAAAAAACTCTTGTTGAACGCAATCTTGCTGGAGGTGTTGGGGATGAGGGTGGTTTCGCACCTAAGCTTGAAAATAACGAGGAAGCGTTAACCTTGATTGTTGAAGCTATTAAACGTGCAGGATATGAATTCGGGAAGGAAATTTTTCTAGCGTTGGATGTTGCAGCCAGTGAATTTTTCGATAACGATAAATACGATTTTGAAGGCTCATTGCGAACATCCGAGGATATGATTGACTATTACGAGGAATTGGTTGGCAAATTTCCTATAATATCTATCGAGGACGGACTTGCCGAAGACGATTGGGATGGTTGGGAAAAACTTACTGCGAGGTTAGGTAATTCACTTCAATTGGTTGGGGATGATATTTTTGTAACAAATCCTCAAATAATTGCTGAAGGTATAAAGCTCAAAATTGCCAATTCAGTGCTTATCAAGCTCAACCAGATCGGTTCTGTTACAGAGACGCTCGAGGCTGTGGAGATGACTCATCGTGTGGGTTGGAATACGATTATATCTCATCGCAGTGGTGAGACATCAGATACATTTATAGCAGATCTCGCGGTCGCTGTTAACTCCGGTCAGATAAAGGCCGGTGCTCCTTGTCGCTCTGAACGGGTCGCCAAATACAATCAGCTACTTAGAATCGAGGAGGAAATGGGAGAAGCTGGTAATTTCGCAAATAAAAATCAACTTTATCCATGGATAGCATAATTAGCCATAGTACGTAAAGTATCTACATATTGAATTTGCTTGGTGATTTATTGACGAGTAAACGCTTAAAACCCTAATTGGACTTTGTATATTACAGGATAACTGTGGGATAAACTTGATACTCAATTTAACACCTAAGGTGATAGTTATCGGGTGTGTGGAATGTCTCAGTATAGTAATTTTAATTAGAAAGAGGAGAAGGTGGGGATTAATCTAATAACTTTTCAATAATAATATCTGCATTAATATCTGTCTGTCCGAAATCTTTTATTACTGTTACTTCTCTATTCTGCTCTTTAATATTATTGGAAATATTTAAAATTGTATTTATTGTTTTTTTCTTACCTTGCGTTTTATAAATAGCAAAAATTATAACTTCTGCAAAACCAAGAATAAAAGAAATAACTAATTCTTTCCAAGATTTTTGACTGCAAGAATCAAAATTAGATAGAAGAAATGGTTTTAATACCTTCTCTATAAAATTTTTATAATCAATATCTGCAAGTGTTTCCTTTATAAGATTATCTTTAGGATTAATCCAAAAACCATGACCGATTTTTCCAGTTTTATCTCTAGATGAAAGAAGAGCACTTTTATTGTTTCCTAATGTAAAATATTTATTTTCATTTGTAAAATTAGCTATTTGTAGTAGTGAAAATGATTCCATTTGTAAGTACTTTTTCAAAATCTCTTTTGCATTTTCGATATACATATTGGCTTTTTTATTGCCAGCTTTATCTTTAATTAGATTATATGTTTTTTTTAATTGTCCTGATGTTTTCTGAAAATCAAAATAATACTTCTTTTTTAAATTGTTTGGTGTTTCTCTCATTACTTTAAAATAATTTTCACGAATTGGATTTTTTTGAATTGAATTAGTTAGTTCAGGGATCCTGTTTTTAAAATAAATTGAACCATAATGTTCCTCTGGCATTATAATACCACTTGTTGTTGAAAATATATGATGAATCGGAATTTTATCGCCAAAGCTTCTATTATAAAATCTTATGCCGGCAAAATAGAAATCTGTTGAGGTAGGTAACAATTCAATAGAGGCTACCTTATCAAAATTATCTGTTGTAATTCTAAAACCTTTCATATTAAGAAAATCAACAACTGGTTTACTTGAAACCCGCTTGAAATCATCAATTAATTTTCTAACATCCCCTTTTTTCTTTTTAGCTAAAATTTTCAAGTCCTTTTCTGTAATTTGGTGATTTCTTGATTTTTCTATATTTGATATATGTTTTACAATAGACTTATCGTCAATACTAGTAATATAACCAAACATAGGCATGAAAAAACTAGGACTACGATAAAATGAAATCTTTCCATTATCATAAATTGTGATTATTCCCAATGAGTCCATAGCTCGCAAATATACATAACGATCTTCTGGTATTAAACCTATATCAACTGAGAATTTTTCTTTAAGAATCTCTATAGCAGTTGATTTTGATGATATTATTTTTTTGTAACATTCTTCGGTTAGATAACCATATTCCTGGAGTGAAGAAACAATACTATCGAATGCCTTGAAATAATTGCTATAATAGTACTCCCATTCCGTTTTTTTAATCGCATTTACCTTGTTTTCTAATCGCTCGAATAAATCAGAAATTTTCGGACAAAACATTTCTTTGAAAATTTCACGTATTAGACTGAAAGTAAGATATGACATAAATATCTCTCTAATAATAAAATAAGATAAAACAAAAGATAAACCTTCTAATATTCTATTGACAGTTATTTCCAATACCGGATACGTGGAATAATTAACTCCTTTGGAGCATGGATATGGTCGCGTACCCACAATTTAATTTCAATCAAACCATTTGAAGGACATAACCTGAGCCATAATCCATCCTCTCCATTTTCAATTCGATTACCCCAATATGTATTGTCTGATGGCTTGTACAAGTCTAGTTGATCATCATTTACAAAATCGAAAAATTGAAAATAACCATAACAATTACATACTTCAATAAAAACATCAACTACAACTGCATGTGGATCTTCGCAATTAATAATTCCAACATCATACCAGCAAAAACTTTCAGGCACTGTAGTTACATAAAAATTAAAATCCGTCTCCACTGATACAAATTCACTAAGAGATGCTTCTAAATTTCTCATGTTTAAATCACCTAGATTTACAATAGAGCCAGGGGTTATAGCTACATTAATGTGTGAAAAATCAAGCTTACCACCTCTATCAGCTTTAAGTCTATAATGACTTTCTGGTATATAAACAGGAATTTTCATTTCGAAATAACCTGGGTCCATCTCCTCACCTACCAACAAGCTGTGTGTTGTACATGTATAGAATTCATAGTTTTCAAGTTCAATAGATACATTGTTAATCCCTACTCCGGAGCATTCATAAATGATTCTACCATGAATTATTGTTGTCTCAGGATTAAAGACAATTGGGACGTTTGTTATATTATCTGAGATAATATTTACATCTTTTATTAAAGATTTGTATCCAGTTTTTGTTACTGTAATTCGTCTGCTACCTGCTGCTACTGAATCAAAAGAAAATTGTCCGGAAGCATTAGTTGCGGTTCTTTTTATTTCTAATCCTGTAATAGAAACATTAGCATTCACAACCGGAACGCTTTCAACTGCATCCAATACAGTGCCTGTAACACTACCAACACCTACAACCGTGACGGGGAATGATTTTGAAATTGTACGATCACCAATTCTTAATGTTAATGTAATAACACAATCTGCATATCCGTCTCCATGAATAATGAGATTTGAACCAGACCACTCCCACCATACAAAATTAGTATCGCAATTTGATGAAACCTCAATTTCGAAACCACTTGGGATACTGACTACATGTGAATCTGCATCGAGTATAGAAATAATTATAACCTTTATATCTCCAATACCTAACGTCACTTCTTCAACATTAACATCGATGTTTGAAGGTGGGTTACTTGTGACCCATATTTCAGCTTGTCCTACCACTGGTACACCTGTACATGTGTATGCAATATCTTAAATTCATGATATCGTTGGTCTTGCTGTATTCGCATAGACTAATCCATTTGCTGAATCAATTGTAAGGTTAGATGCAGTTGTGCTCCAATGAATGTGAGGTCCATTAACCATAACAT
>CAZLTJ010000118.1:0-6230 GCA_964562425.1 uncultured bacterium | reverse complement strand
TACATTTACCTTTTCAAACTCTAAAAATGCAACGCTACAATCAGTACCTTTCCTTATGGAACTGCATTGTTTTCACCTCTTGCCCAAGCCTTAAGCATCCGAATTATAGCAGTTAGGTTATCAAGTATTTTTAGGAATAAGTCATAGACATTTCAAGCAATGCTTTTTAATTGAAGATTTTTTTCGATGTTACAAATTAACCTTGCACAAATAGTATCCGCAAAGATAATTCTTAGATGTATAAACATAATTAAGGAGGATTAATGGAATTTTATGATGTAATGAAAAAACGAAGAAGCATCCGAAGTTTCAACCGCACACCAATAGAACCGGAAAAGCTTCGACGAATAATGGAAGCCGTTCAAGTTGCTCCATCAGCCAATCATGTTCAGCCTTGGAAATTTATTGTAGTAACCGATCCAAATCAAATAAAGCGAGTAACTGACGCCGCTCGAGGTCAGACTTTTGTGGGAGAAGCACCTATTATTATTGTTGCAGTGGGTTTTCCTAAGGATAAAATGAGTTCTAATGGTAATGTTGCACACATGGTAGATTTAGGTATTGCCGGCGAACATCTCGCTCTGGCGGTTGCTGCGGAGGGTCTTGCGACATGTTGGATCGCTGCATTAGATCAGGAGAAAATGTGTGATGTGCTAAATATTCCCTCAAATGCACGTGTAGTAGCCGTTTTTCCAATTGGTTACAGTTCTGTAGAACCGTATCCAAAATCGCGTAAAACCCTTGCTCAGATTACTGCATTAAACACATGGGATGGTCAGCCACCGGAGTGGGCAAAGTAAAACTGCACTTTAATGAAAAAAAGTTAGCGGAAGTTATACAATTATGTAAGTATATTTACAAGGATAAATTGTAAAATAATCTCATACACTGATTCAACTCATATTTCTTGTTTTGAAAATTGTACTTTGGAGATATTATATAATAATTTCATATTAAAAAATAAACTGGAGGTTTTTATGAGTGGTCACAATAGGTGGTCCACTATAAAGCACAAGAAAGCCGCTGTAGATGCCAAACGTGGAAAGTTGTTTAGTAAACTAATAAAAGAAATAACTGTAGCTGCACGTCATGGTGGTGGACATCCCGAAACTAATCCTCGGCTTAGAACTGCGGTTGCTGCTGCAAAATCAGCTAATATGCCCTCAGACAATATAGATCGTGCTATAAAAAAGGGAACAGGTGAACTTCCCGGAATTACTTATGAAGAAGTTACTTATGAGGGTTATGGACCTGCTGGAGTTGCGATTTTAATCGATGTTCTTACCGACAATAAGAAACGAGCTGTTTCGGAAGTTAAGAATATTTTCTCTAAATTGTGTGGGAATATGGGTGAATCGGGTTGTGTTTGTTGGATGTTCACGAGGATGGGACTCATTATGATTCCAAAAGATGGTTCCGATGAAATTAAGCTTATGGAAGTGGCTCTCGATTCAGGTGCGCTGGATATTAAAGATATAGACGACTATTTCGAGGTTTATACTAATGTCAATGATTTTAACGATGTAAGAGAAGCTATAGAGAATGCAAATTTCAACATAGAGTCTGCAGATATTACGGCTGTTCCACAGACTACAGTTAAACTTAATGTTAAGGATGCCCAAAAGCTAATCCGACTGCTTAATGCTCTGGAGGACAGCGATGAGGTTCAAAAGGTTTACTCAAATATGGATATTCCCGACGAAGTACTTATAGCATTGGAAGAATAATTACATTTTTTCTTTAGTTGTCAATTTTTCAAATTAAGAGAACTCGCTCAAAATCTTTGTTTAAATGATTTGGCTAATATTTATTTAAAAAATAAAAGGCTACTTCTTGATTGAATTAATTGTTATAGACATAGATGGCACGTTGCTCAATTCTGATCTTGAGATCGGAGAAAAATCTCTCAAAGCTATCGGTGAATCCAGAAAACGTGGTGTTAAAATTACATTCGCTACAGGTAGGCAGATTGCTGCTTGTAGGCGATATGCGGAACAATTAGGGATTGATATTCCCATCATTGCTCTTAATGGATCAGTTCTCAAAGGGATTTATGACTGCGAAATGATTGAACGAAAACCACTACCAGATAATGTTGTTCAGGAAATTTTACCATTGCTTAAGGATACTAAAGCAACAGTAATCGCTATAAACAGTGATCATACAATGGCTTGGAATCTAACTGAAAAAATGAAAATCCCTTTCTCATCCTGGTTATACGGAATTTCTGTAATAAAACCGGATGAACTTGAATATCCATTGGACTGGATAATGGTTGGTGGTTCCGAGAAAGATGTGCAATCCACTGCTTGTGCAATTGAGGCTTGCAAAATTGAAAAAATTGATGTATTTACATGGGCTTCAATTCGGTACAAGCCGCTATGGTATATGGAGATAAGAGCGAAGGGAACTAATAAAGGAACCGGCCTGTATAAGCTTAAAAAGATGTTGGGTATTTCCACAGAAAATACTTTGGTTATTGGTGATTATCTAAATGACCTTTCTATGTTTAAGGAAGCTGGAGTGTTTGCGGCTGTGTCGAATGCACACGACGAGGTTAGAAAAGTAGCACATCATGTTTCCGACAGCTCTTGCGACAACGATGCTGTTGCAGAAATTATTAACAAATTCGTATTAGAAAAGCAGGTTGAGAATAAAAATGCCAGAATTGTTTAAAATATATTTCATTTCTATTACATTGGGCGATGTAATCGATATTGCTGTAGTTTCAATATTGTTTTACTGGACGCTACGTTTAATGCGGGATTCCAGAGCTAGACCAATGCTGATGGGTATAGCAATTATATTTCTGGGAGCGGTAGTTGCATTCATTCTTGATCTTAAAACTGTAGCCTGGATTGTTAGAAGACTGAGTGTGCTGTGGGCTTTGGTTTTCGTAATCCTTTTTCAAACAGAAATTAAGGAGCTATTAACACGGTTGGGAAATCTTCCTATATTCAAGCCATTCTTTCCTAAGGCGACATCTGAAACAATTGATAATATCGTCGAAGGTGTTAGACTCATTATGAGCAATCGTTATGGTGCATTGATAGCTGTTCGACGGAAGACATCTCTTGAGAGCGTGATAAGCTCCGGTAAACGCATTGGTGCTAAGGTTACTCCTGAGCTTCTGGCAACAATATTCAGTCCTGCAACACCTCTTCACGATGGTGGGGTTGTGATTTCTGGAGACTATATTGTTGCTGCAGCATGCGAGTTTCCATTGACACAAGACGAACATTTCAGAAAAAATTATGGTATGCGTCACAGAGCGGCAATAGGGATGGCTGAGCACTCGGATGCACTAGTTATTATTGTATCAGAGGAGACAGGTGCAGCATCATTAGCGATAAGTCACACATTAAAACATAATTTGCCTCTCGACGAATTATATAGGAATCTCCTTATTTTGATGGGTGAAAACGTGAAACAAAAGAAGAAAGCGACAGTTAGAAATGAGTTTTAAAACCATCGTTCCCAAAGCGATCGACGAGAATGTATTTAAATTAATTGGAATAGATTGGATGCTTATTACTGCAGGGACAATGGACTCTTTTAACACTATGACTGCAAGTTGGGGTGGATTTGGGATTCTTTGGCACAGAGATGTTGCATTTTGTTATATACGACCCATTCGATATACATATGAATTCATGAATAAGAACGACTATTACACTTTGATGTTTTTCGAGGAGAAATATCGCAATTCGCTGAAAATATGCGGCACAAAGAGCGGTCGTAATATCGACAAAGTCAAAGAATGCAATTTTACACCTATAGAAAGTGTAAACGGTGCAATATATTTTAAAGAAGCTCGATTTATAATAGAGTGTAGAAAAATTTATATTACAGATATAGACCCAGAGGGATTTGTAGATTCTTCTATTGAGAATAATTATCCTCAAAAAGATTATCATAGAATGTTTGTAGGTGAAATAGTTAATATTTCGTTAAAAAAAATTGAGTAATAAAATCGAATTAGTATTCATAAGATAATTGTGGTTAATAAAACAAGGACATATGGGTGGTATGCATAAACTTATTTTCAACTAAGATAGTAAATAATTATACGCATAGACATATAAGTAAAAAAATCAATTTTATAACCATTCTAAATGACTACTTCTGCCGGGAGATACTCTTTTATAGCTTTTTCAAGTTCTGTAATCCTAAATGGTTTAATTAAAAATTTCTGAATATTGAGAGCTTCAGAAAGAGAATGAAGCTTGTCGGTGTGAAATGCTGTAACGACAATAATAGGAATGTCGGATGATATTCTCCGAATACGACGAATAAAATCAAATCCACTCTCATCTGGCATGCGAATATCGGTAATAATAAGATCGAAGTCTTCCTCATTAAATTTATGGAAGGCTTCTTTTGAACTTTGGCATGTAGTAATGCTAAGACCTATCAATACACCCAATTCTTCCATAACCAAACACCATGTTTGCTCATCATCTACAAATAGAATCCGCGGATTTCTTTTGTCCATAATTATAACCTGTGCCTTATTATTTTTGGATTGTATTAAATTATTATCTACAATTCTCCTTATACAATTGTGTCCATAAAAATTCTTACTAATTTATTAAAGAAGAATGAACATACAATAAAAAAATGAGGAAATATGAAATTTTTCGACAAAACCCTGTGGTTCAATACAAATAACCGCAGAGAAATTATCCATGTTAGCCGACAAATTCAGGATGTTGTGGATGAATCTAGGATTACCGAGGGTTTGTGTTATGTGGGCTCGATGCACACAACCGCAGCAGTTCTGGTCAATGACAACGAGAGCGGATTGCATTCCGATCTATTTGACCTTCTCGAAAAAATTGCTCCATATTCTGTACGAGGATATAAGCATAACCGCACAGGCGAAGACAATGCTGAAGCTCACCTTAGGGCAATGTTTTTACATCCTCAAATTATTTTGCCTGTTAGCAACGGACAACTTGTTCTGGGAACATGGCAGAGGATATTCTACCTTGAACTTGACGGAAAACGAAGAAAACGCCTTTTTGTTAAAGTTATAGGCGAGTGATGGATAGAAATTTTTCTAAATATGCTCGAGTGGCGGTTGATGCTCCTCTTTTTAAACTATTCACTTATGGTATCCCGGAGGAATTTCTTAAGCTAACAGCTCCCGGATGGCGTGTGTTAGTTCCGTTTAGAAACCGATTAATTTCCGGTTTTGTTATTAAAATAACTCGGCAACCATCTATAAAGTTGGATTTGATTAAGCCTATTGTAGATTTTCCAGATGATGATCCAATTTTCTCTCCAAATCTTCTAAAACTGTGTAAATTTGTTTCGGAATACTATGTTGCACCTCTCGGCGAGACCTTGGCAAACGTTCTTCCACCAGGTGTTGGTGTTAATACTAAGCAAGTAATTTCAATGTGTGGTGTTCCTGATGTGGATATACTAAATAATAACCAGCAAAGAATAATTAGGCTTTTGACAGATAAAACATTACAGCTATCCAAAATTTTAGAGAAGATCGGTCATAAAGGGACGATGCTCAACCTGAAGAAGTTAGAGAGAATGGGATTAATAGAACGCAAATACATTTATAAATATCAAGCACCACCTAAAACAGTTGATGTGGCTGTTGCATCGCTGGACGTTACGGATGAAGTAATTAAAATCCTCGAAAAACATGCCCCTAAGCAAACTTCTGTGATGAGATATCTTCTTCAGGGAGGAAAAACCAAATTATCTGTGCTTAGGAAGCTTTTTGGTGCATCGGCTGTTAAAGCATGCATTGACAAAGGATATATTCATATAGAAAAAAAAGAAATATTTCGCTCCTCTGGTGGTTGGTTGACACCAAGAAAAGAGATCAGTGAATTTACGCATTCTCAAAAAAATGCAATTAAAGATATTTCCAAGGCTTTTGAGTCCGGAGACAAGAAACCCTTCTTAATACACGGTGTTACTGGGAGTGGGAAAACGCTTGTCTATCTGGAGGTTGCAAGAATGGTTCGTTCACTTGGGAAAGGAGTATTGGTTCTTGTGCCAGAGGTTGCTCTTACACCTCAGATGTGGGGAGCAATGAGAGACTTTTTTGGTGAGGAGGTCGCAGTTTTGCACAGCTATCTCTCGCCGGGCGAAAGAGCCGACGCGTGGAGAAAGCTTCAAAAGGGAGGAATTAAGATAGCATTGGGAGCAAGGTCGGCAATTTTTGCACCCATAACAGATACTGGTCTTATCGTGGTCGACGA
>CAZLTJ010000117.1:0-6668 GCA_964562425.1 uncultured bacterium | reverse complement strand
ATACATCAGCCTGCGAGAGCTCTCGAGCCAATTCAGCATCCCATGCAGTTCATACATCCTAAGTTAGACGGTAAACCAACATCATATTTTGAATGGTCCTCAGCTGGAATTTATAAGGTCTCAGGATTTCGGGGGGCTATGCATGGTTCTGAGAAGCAATTTTTGGAGCGAATTTTCTTCGGTTTCGATTTGCAAAATCTTTTCCTTCGTCTCGATTCAAATTTCAGCCTAAAGGAATTTTTCAGGAAAGGAGGTGAATTTCTACTCGAATTCATTAACCCAAGGCGAATTTATATAAATATTTTCATTAAGAATGATTTTAAAAATATTAGCGTATATGAAATTTTAGAAGGTGAGAAAAAGTCAGTTGAAATTCAAGGATTATTAATTGCATGTGAACGGTCTTGTGAGATAAAAATTCCCTTCATTGCTTTGGATGCGACATCGGAAAAACCGGTTAGATTTGTCGTTTATACTCGCAAGGAGGGTTCCCTCAATGAAAGATTCCCGTCATCCGGACAATATTTGGAAATTGTGCCCCCTGACCAAGATTTTGAGGATAGATTGTGGTTCGTGTAAGTTCTAAACCCAACAAAACCTATAAGTAATAATTATAGTAATCTCTGTTATTTTATACAACAAGACTTCATCTAACTTGACAAAATGCATTTTAATTCCTTTTTTTACTTAATGCCCCCGTAGCTCAGGAGGATAGAGCAACGGTTTCCTAAACCGTAGGCCACAGGTTCAAATCCTGTCGGGGGTATTTGTAAAACTATGAAAACTATATATTTACATAGGATAATAATAAATTAGTCCACTCAAAGTTCACCTGTGAGGTTCACCTATGGGTTCTATCACCAAGAGAAAAAAATCCTATCGGTACCTATCTTTCTGTTTTGCTTCCTAAGAATCTTAAATTACTTTATATAAAATTTTTCTGAGAGAGGTAATGGAGAAAATTAAAATCACCCAAGATATTCTAATAGAGGAATTAGTGGAAAAATATCCCGATTCTATACAATTCCTTACCAAAAAGGGAATTGTATGTTTTGTTTGTGGGGAACCAGCTTGGGGTACTTTATCTGAATTATGTTCCAAAAAGGGAATAGAAAATATTGATATAGTTATTAGAGAACTAGAAAAATTCCTTAACGAAATAAATGTTAACAAAATAAGTAAATAATTAATAAGCCGTTCCTATGCAAAAACATCATAAACAAATTATTACTCAAGTTTTTTGGGGTACTTTGGGTGCACTATTTGCAGTTGGAATTATCTATATTTTTGTCAGATTGATAAATCTTTGGCTTTGCACATTTCTCGCATTGATTCTAAGCATTTTTATCTCCTTCTTCGTAGATTTTTTCCAGAGACGATTTAAGATTTCGAGAGTGATTAGCGTTGTTTCTACTCTTTTTATTATGTGTCTTTTTATTGTATTGTTCATTCTCACATTAGTGCCCATATTATTAAGCCAGGGACAAATGGCGTTACAGCAACTACCCGATTTGGCTATAAAAGTTCAGAATGTTTTCAATTCCTACCTGAGTACATTGGGAAGTAATACATTTATAGATATCGAGGATATACTCAATCAAGCATTAGAACTCAGCGGTGAAGTCCTTTCCACAGGACTATCTATTCTCAGCGAAAGCATAGCATTTATTGTCATATTAGTAGTTATCGTAGTTATTGCGATTTACTTTTCGTTGCACCCCATCGACGACCCAAAGCCTATTATGCGTTGGTTACCAGAAACCATACATGAAAAATACAGTTATCTATTCATTAATATTATACGAAAAATCAGGAGCTGGCTTATTGGTCAGTTATTCTCAATGTCAATAATTGCAATAGCATATATAATTGGTCTGACGATAATAGGAGTGCCTTATGCACTATTCTTTGGGATATTGGCTGGAGTATTATGTTTTGTGCCTTATTTAGGTCCACCTGCGTCTACAGTGGGACCTCTCTTGTTTGCCATTGTCGATTCTCCTATTAAAGCGTTATGGGTCATTGTCTTGTACATCGTGAGTCAGGTTGCGGAGAGCTATTTTATTACTCCACTTATTATGAAAAAGCAAGTCAAACTGCATCCTATAATTACAATACTATCTATATTGACCATGGGTGAATTGTTTGGCATTATTGGAATAGCAGTGGCTGTTCCGATTACCGCTTCTCTTCAGTTTGTGGCGGAAGAAACTATTCTTAAGAAAACCTCTCCTCAAATTGAGAATGAAAAAGAATCGAAAGGTTTACCTAAAATAGAAAATTCTCCTCACTCATAATGAATTGCATATCCACAACAAGAAATGTCTGGCTTGATTCACCAAAAAAATTGTTTGAAAACACAGCTGTAACATTGGGCAGTTTCGATGGCATTCACCTTGGCCACAGGGAACTGCTCAACACGCTTATAGAAAAGTCATCGCATGAGAAACTGATTCCAATTTTAGCGACTCTCGACCCACATCCGAGACTTTTATTCGACGATAATTTCATGATATTAACAACATCTCAGGAACGTGAATTTTTACTCACGCAATATAATATCTCAGCTATTGTTCACATTAGATTCACACACAACCTGGCATCTCTTTCCTGTAGAGATTTCATCAAAGACTACCTCGTGAATTCTTTTAACGCAAAGTTAGTAGTCATCGGTTATGATTATCATTTCGGCAAAGGAAGAGAGGGCTCCCCGGAAAAATTAAAATCAATTGGAAAAGAAATGAATTTTAACGTTGAAGTTATACCGTCTTATAAGGTTCAAAGTAAAATTGTTAAAAGCAGCACAATAAGAGAGCTAATCTTAAAAGCAGATATTCGTCATGCGATCGATTTTTTGGGTCATAACTATCTCATATGCGGAGAAACTATACCCGGCAGAGGAATAGGCGCAGAGCTTGGATATCCAACAGCCAATATGAAATTTCCGAGCCATAAATTGCTTCCACCAAATGGTGTTTATGCTGCGTTGGCATGTATCGAGTTACAGACTGCATCTATGCCAGCTATCGTATATATCGGAACTGCTCCTACATTCGAACAGACCCAAAAAACCTTCGAGGTGCATATTTTCGACATCGACAAGGATCTCTATGGGAAGCAACTTAATATCGAGCTTTTGGATTTTATTCGTCCAGAACTTAAGTTCGAGACTCTAAAAGACCTTAAAGCCCAGATAAGTCGTGATATTACTGAGACACAAAAGAGAATTAAGCTCTATTCCTCGAAAAAACAATAATCAAAAATACATTTGAATTCGATGCTCTATGAATTTTCGTTCTCTCAAACAATCCAGCAAATTCAGGATAGTTATAATTTCTGCCTCATTGAATGCATAGAGATAGCGTATAATACAAAGAATCAACAGCTTACTGCAAATAAATCAGTTTCTTAGTAATTGCAGAATTATTATATGTAACTTTTAGAAGATAAACTCCCGATGCCAAGTTTTCCATTGGCTTCCATGCTACAGGTGATTCATGCACTTTAGTTTGCCAAATTTTATTGCCACACAAATCGAAGATTACTATATCCGCACCGGTTGACACATCGATCATACAGCTTGAATTGAAAGGATTTGGTGAAATGGTTATCGATAGTTGCTCAGGTCGAGGTACCTCATTAATGTCATCGGTTTCAAGACTGTCGGCAAAATAAATGTCCCCAGTAGCCATCAAAGCTGCTGCACCGCCTCCTGCTTTTGCGCCGAATCCGACAATTTCCGCTCTTGGTAATGAAGACCGCCAATTTTCCCACAAGACTGGTACTCCAGATAAATACTTAGCCATAAGACCACGGGAATTCTTCACAACCAAATATCTCCCTCTCGGGAATTCAATAATTCTTATATCGCGGTTGTCCTCCCCGCAAGCTGTGTCGCTCTCAAATGTTGTGTCCGAAATGTTAACTTTAATAATTCCACCCCAACATGAAACACAAAGCTTTCTATTGACATAATCGAATGTCATGTTGTAGGGTGACCAGAAATCGGTAGCAAAAACACTTTCTAACACGAATTTCCACATTCGTCCACCATCGTACGACAGCCCCAATGAAGTTGATGTCAGGACACAAATTGTATCTGGACTAACAATAATACCTTTCATAGGAGTTTTGCCTAACGTATCGAAAAAATGTGATAGATCTGTCCAAGAGGTGTCACCATAAATTTTCATGTGTAGCTGCCCAAGACCTGAACCAGCAAGCCAAACTGAACCGTCGGAATTAACATCAAGAAAGGATACCATATATATCCATATAGAAACTTCATGTGACGTACCCGCTTTCCAATACCATATGCCATCCGAATAGGAACCCGCACCGAAAGACCCCGCAAAATACTTTGTACCGCCGAATTTGTAGATCCTAAGATCGTTGTATCTACCTCCACCAGCGCTTTTCCAAGATCCATCATAGTAATAGACATCGACAAAAGTCTCCACCATAGACGAAAAACCTCTCATTGACGGTACGAACAAGTTTAGGCTACCTGTGAAATTGTGATTAACACTCCACACTGGTGGTTTACAAAAGGCTAAGAGTGGGAGTAGTAGGACAAGGATAATTAAAAATTTTCGTTTCATTGTAACCTCCATAAATAATGGTTTAATAATCTTCCCCACACAAAATGAATGCTAATAAATCGAAAACAATTAGGCAACAACAATCGAATAAATGAAAAAAAAATTTTTAGGAAGGTGGTTGAATTTAAAAAATTACCAAAACTCCTTAAACAAATATCATTTTAAACATCACTGCAATGAGTATAATACCGAATGAAATATAGAAAAACTTGCTTTCACCCATTTTATTGTGAGCATATGCACCAATTTGAGCACCGAAAATTGCCGGAATACCTACTGCAAGTGCAAGCGGGAGTATGAGAGTGCCATAAGTCATCTCGGGAGCTTCCAAAGGCTTATTGCTGAGAGTCATGCGGAATATCGAGCCTATAATTCCTGCTAACATAGCAATAAATGCCGATGTGCCAACAGCTTTCAGTGGTTTATAGTGAAGCACGGCTATTAATCCTGCCACAATGAATACTCCACCTCCAATACCTAACATCGATGAACTTATTCCTACAACAATCCCAAGACCAAATAAAAACAACTTTATCTTCAAGGGCATACGACCAGCATATCTTGCGTCTTCATGCCAAGAAATTTCTTTAGGGATTTTTTTTGTGAAGCCTTTTTTTAACATTCTCACTGCTGCCCATATATTGAATATACCGAGCAGATATCGTAATGGGTCGCCACCGATTATGTTTGTTATGAGCACACCTGCAATACTGCTTAGAACAACTCCCACCGTAATAAGAATTGCAGTTTCGAATTTAACATTTTTAAAGCGAATATGTCTGCTTGCTGAGGAGCCAGAAGAAAGAATTATTGCCCCAAGACTCGTACCAGTGGCAAGAAGCATTCCAATGTTGCTGTCATATCCCTGTGCCATCAGGAAAAAAAGTAATACTGGCACAAAGACAATTCCACCACCAACGCCATAAAATCCTGATAGGAATCCCGCGAAAAGACCAAAAACTATTTTCAATAAGAATGTCAAATGGATCTCTCTGTATATTATTAACTACTTAATTTCTATGAAAAAGTTTAACTGAAGAAATACGCAATATACAAACGTCATTTCCTGTATAGTTGCTTTTCGTATATAAAATTTTCAACTTCAAAGCTCACCATGAAGCGTATCGACTTTCCCCTCATAACTCTTTTTCTTATTTCTGTACTGGAAATCTCAAGCAACGGTGTAGATAAGATTCTTATTTTAGACAATACTCTCTTATCAGCATTAAACAGGTTTTTCCCTGGTCTGAGTAAACCGATCACCTCGAATTTTAAAAGTAACTCCTGCCATCGATGCCAAGTTGAAAATTCCAGAATTGCATCTGCACCAACAATAAGCGAAAATTTATCGGTGCGATATTTTCTCTTAAGTTCATTTAGAAGATCAAATGTATATGACGGTCGTCTTCTGTGTCTTAAATCGAGATCGGAGGGTCTTATGAACTCGTCTTTGCAGCATGCAAGTGACACCATCTCAAACCTTGTTTCGGGATCTGTAATCTCTCTATCTTGCTTGTGAGGTGGCGATAGGACAGGCATAAGCCAAACTTTGTCTAATTTGCTTTCCGTTCGAACCCATTCTGCAAGAATCATATGTGCCCAATGTGGCGGATCGAATGTTCCACCAAATATCCCTATTTTCATAATTCACCAATCTCTATATTTTCTGCCGACATCTTCTTTATAATAGGTTCAGGATTCTGATATGCAATGCATTAAAGTCTATCATTATTTCTTAACATTACAATCTCTTTTCCGATTTTGGGATTCATAACTAAATTGCCATCTCTTTCAAGACCAATAACAATCGTTGGATTCGCTAGGTTTCCAGATAATCCCCTTTTGTCCTTCGGACATTTTCCCCAGTGGGGGACAATTTCATATCCACTTATTTTTTCGTGTATCCCTTCCGTCCCGCCAGAACGGGGTAAAGGGGGTTGAAACCAATCTCCCCTGCAAATCGTATATCTCAACCTTCGCCTTCACACAAGGGGCTGAAGCCCCCTGTTCAATGGTTCGATTCGCATTTCTTGCCCCCTTTGTTATTTGTTATATAAAATATACAAC
>CAZLTJ010000116.1:0-6681 GCA_964562425.1 uncultured bacterium | reverse complement strand
GTGCAATTTTATTCTTGTCTTGCTCTAGAAAACAGAAAAAAGATGAGACAAATTCAAACGCTGTGCTTGAGTTGCATTTCTATGTAGATTCAACAAGAATCGAAGATACTGTTAAAGATACGATAAATGGGGTTCAGCTTAATCCACCACTTAATTGGAAATTGATAACCCCCGAAATGTTAGTGAAAATCACAGCCAAGTATTCTGAGCGGCAAAAAGATAATGTCAAATTTCGACCAATTTTCATTTTTATGAATCAGGAAAAGGAATGTTTGTTAAGTGTAATTTCAATAGGGTTGAAAAGTGATTCTGTTTTAGAAATGGAAGCTTATTGTAAATTGATAGAAGAAAAATTCGAAAGAGAGAATATAAAAAAAGAAAGATTTAAAAACAATAACATTGTATTTACACAATATCTTATTCTTAAGGAAAATTTAGTTACATTCAAGCTCCTATTCGAGGGACCGATAAATAATTTGATTCAACTAGATTATATTACTTCGAGAAAAAACTATCTATCTGAAGTAAAATCTATCGAGTCTTCAATTGGATCAATAAGATTGATTAGCCAAACCACAACAATTTAAGGAGGTAGAATTATGTGGAAAAAGGCAATAGTTGTATTACTAATCGTATCTATATTATTTGTTTTTATGGGTTGCTGTGCTCATATTCACAAAATAGGTAACGGACCTGCAGGAAATAATACAATTGAAGCACGACAATGGTATATTTTATGGGGATTGATCCCTATTAATGAAGTGGACTCTTACGCAATGGCTGGTGGCGCAACAAACTACGAAATTAGAACAGAAATGACACCTATTGATTTCGTTATAGGTATGTTTGTAGGTGTAATAACTGTTAACTCCAGAACTGTTACAGTAACTAGATAACTTTATGTTAATTGTTATAAACGATCTTAAGTATTAAAATTATATAGAAGTGAATAAGCAGTTATCTTATTACATTTTGAAAAGGTAATTCCCAAAAAAATATCCCACAGTCAATTTAGCTGCGGTAAAATAGTATTAATTTGTTGATTTAAAAAAATATACATATGATTCAATTGCGATTTTGTCTATAAATCTATAAATTAACATGATTTCTTATCCTAGTGTATTTATAATAAAAACATAAGATCTATCGTTGTATTTTGCTCTCAAAGGGAGTGTGTTATGAAATATGTGATAGTTTTACTATTAATTGTGATTCTTTTCTCATATAGTTTTGCAGGTTGGGAGAGAAAATATGGCGGACTTGTGAGTACTACGTTAACTTCTGCAACTCATGCTTGCTATGATGGATATTTGCTTGTTGGAGCTGTTGAACCCGGTGTATCATCCCCTTATGATCTATATATCCTTAAGATTAATGAATTTGGCGATACGATCTGGTCGAGAGCGTATGGAGGTCTACAATTCGATGGAGCTACTAATGTTATAAAGACATCAAATGATAATTTTGCAATTGTTGGAATAACAGCCTCATTTGGTTCCATTGGATATGATGTGTACTTCGTTAATATAGATTCGATAGGCGATACTCTATGGACTAAAACTTATGGCGGAACTGGTGATGACTGGGCTCTTGACCTTGTTCAGACTGAGGACAGCGGTTTTGTGATTGCAGGTTATACAAGTTCATTCGGTCCTGGTTCTACAAACATATATCTGATTAGAACGAATGCAATAGGTGATACAATATGGACTGCAACAGATGCTTCGATAATCCCCACAACTGCATATAGTATTGAACAGTTATCCGATGATGGATTCTTAATTACAGGTGGAATTCAATACTCAGAGACGGATGTCGATTGCTATATTCTTCGGACTGATGCTAGTGGAAGAAAATTATGGGCAAAAGAATACGGTGGCGATAAATTCGATTTTGGTATGGACATTCTGATAATTGACGATAGCACTTTTTTCATTTTTGGAACAACTGAATCTTTTGGAACACCGCTGAAGGACTTTTGGCTTCTAAAAATTGACGATAAAGGAGATACAATCTGGACGAGAACGTATGGCACTTTTTATGATGACGATCCGTGGGATGCAATTCTCTGCGATGATGGTAGTATTGTTATGGATGGAGGTTCAAAATTTACCTCGCGATTGAGTCAGCAGCTATGCATTGTTAAAGCAGATGAAATGGGTGTGGAGATTTGGAGTAGAACATATGGAGGTTTGGGTTCGGATGAACGAGGTCAAAAAATACTACTCACAGCTGATAAAGGATATTTATTTGTCGGTAGAGTAAGATTTAATGATACTGGAAATTACAACGGTTATGTTGTAAAGACCGATTCTCTTGGATTGACAGATATTGTGGAAAGACAAGGTATTAAGCCAAAATCTACAGATTATAAGATCTATCCTAACCCATTCAATTCCACATGTTACATTGATGCTCCAATAACTGCTACAATTGAGATATATGATTTGAATGGGAAATGTGTATTTTCGACACTCAATAATCCAAATTGTAAAAAGTTTAAATGGACTAATTTAAGAAGTCTTCGGAATTACAGTTGGCAACCGGAGGAATCTATATGTTCAGGTATCTATCTAGTAAAAATCAAGTGCGATAATCATATAGAAATGAAAACTGTTCTATACTTGAAATAGTTATTACTTTTGACTATTACAACTTACAACAATAAAGCCAATATTTTTAGAGTGAATATATCGTATCAATTTATGCATGAATTTAGAGTAGATTATTATCTTACTTTACAGTCAGCTTTTTTACATAGTCAAAAAGTTCTTCATCGTTGAGGAACTCTATAACCAATTTTCCTCCACGCTTCTTGCGGATAATCTCAACCCGTGTGCCTAATAGCATTGAAATTTCTTCCTCGAGAGAGTCAGTATCGGGATCTTTGAATCTTTTTGCACGTTTTTTTAGCTTATCCTTGCTAAGTATAATAATTCCCAATCTTTCAACAGATAAACCTCTATCTGATGCAAGTTTAGCAAGCCTAAGTTGTCGCGATTCATCTCTTTCTTCTAATAGAACTTTGGCATGACCAGCTGTAATTATTTTCTCCTTAAGCATAGAAATTATAGGTTTAGGAAGCTTGAGTAGGCGTATTGCATTAGCAACAGCAGAGCGACTCTTGCCTACACGTTCCGAAATCTCCTCCTGTGTAAGTTCAAAACGGTGCGAAAGCGATTGATAGGCTTCAGCTTCCTCTATAGGGTCGAGGTTTTCACGCTGAAGGTTCTCAACTAATGCAATAAACAATAGTTCCTGCTGTGAGAGCTTCCTGTTAATTATAATTGCAGGTATTTCGTCAAGACCAGCAATCTTGGATGCTCGCCATCTTCTCTCACCGGCAATTAGGATATAGTTACCTTCACTGTCGCGTGTTACGAGAACAGGTTGCAACACACCTTGAGCCTTAATAGACTCGGCAAGCTCGTTGAGACTTGTGGGATCAAATTCCTCGCGGGGTTGCATTGGATTGCTTTTTATTGATTGTATTGGCAGATTTTCTAATCTTCTGCTTTTATTTTTATCCAATTCATCCACGAGATCTGCAGGAAGGATTGCATCGAGCCCTTTTCCAAGTCCTGTTTTTCTCTTAGCCATTAATTATCTCCTGTGCAACTGATAAATAATTCTTTGCACCCCTTGAAGATTTATCATAAAGCAACGCCGGTTTTCCATAAGAGGGTGCTTCTGCAAGCCTTATATTTCTATGTACAATCGTCTTAAATACTCGATCACCAAAATAGCTTTGTGCTTGCTCAACAACTTGATTAGAGAGATTAAGACGTGGATCGAACATTGTCAGCAAAACACCTTCTATGCGAAGATTAGGATTTAAGGTTTTTTGAACACGTCGCAGCGTTACGAGTAGTTGTCCCAATCCCTCGAGAGCATAATATTCGCATTGAATAGGAATGAGAACAGTGTCAGCAGCAACTAAAGCATTAATAGTAAGTATTCCAAGAGATGGTGGGCAATCTATGAAAATATAATCAAGATGGTTGCAGAGTTTGGATAGAATATTTCGAAGTATAAACTCTCGATTTTCATGCTCAAGTAACTCTAATTGTGCGCCTACAAGCCTTATGTGTGACGGCAGTATCCACATACCGCTGAAATCCTCGATCCGAATAATTGCATCTTTAACATCTGTAATCCCAAGCAGAACCTCATAAATTGTGGGCTGATTTTTTGATATCATAATACCTAATCCAGTTGTAGCATTACCTTGCGGATCTATATCGATAAGTAAGACTTTCTTTCCTGCCTGTGAAAGAGAAGCGGAAATGTTTATGGCGGATGTAGTTTTCCCAACACCGCCTTTCTGGTTTGTTATGGTAATAATTTTTCCCATATTGCTTCTGCTTTTCAGAATTAAAATTTAATTATTATTGGAAGTGTTGCAAGATTTATAAAATTCTTAATTTAATTTATCTTATAAAATCACCAATTGACAAAATTCACAAACTGAATATATTTATTTAATGAGCAGTATTGTTTGATTCAAATAATTAAAAAATTGAGTATGTTATGAAGTTTAACAATTTGGTAGTTTTAGTTGGTGTGGTTGTCCTGCTTGCATCTTACGCTTATGGACAAAGTCCGATTTTCAACCGAGACCCCTCTGGAACCGATGCTTTCGGTATTACTCACACCGAGTGGGAAGGCGACAGAGCTATAACGAGCACCGCCACAAATTTGAAATCGCTCGATATCGACGGTAATTACGTCTATGCGGTTGGAGAATCGCTTATGGCTACTTTTAGCATTCTGTATCCATTATCACCTTCGTTGGTTAACGAATATAAGCTCAGTGGATATAATTCTCTGTCTTTCGAGGACATAGAAGTGCGAGGGAATTTCGCGTTTATCGTTGGTGGATATAGAGTTTCGAGTGTTTGGTACGGAATAATTCTCGTTTTGAATATAGGATTCCCCGACTCTCCGACATTTGTGGACATTTTTACTCATGATAATTCATACTACACAGCGATAGACCTTGAAGGTAATATAGCGTATGTAACCGATTATACTGGATTCATTTGCACATTCGATATTACAACTTTAACATCAATTTGGATACGCAATCGCTCGGATATCCATCCCAGAGCCCACGATCTTGTTGTGGATGGCAATATTGCTTATGTTGCAAATCCAAGTGAAATTCAGTCATTCAATGTTTCAGATCCAGATAATCCTGCACATATGGCTAATTCCACATGGTACAGGTGGGTCAAAGATATTTATATCGACGGAGATTACCTTTTTGCAGCTACAATTGTTGGAGCTAACTACGGATTGAGAAAATTCGATATAGAGAGCACAACGGCAATAATAGATTCATCCTCAGCCGATTGGTGGGATTTGGGCATGTCATACGGAGTAACCGTTATGGGAGATTGGGCATATACTGTGGGTTATTATACCAATCATGACGACACAACTTATTCTACTATAAGAGGATACGATGTTACAGATTCAGTAGATACAGTTTCAAAGATAAATTTCAGGAACGAAAGATTAACGAGGATGCAAAAAAACGGTGAGACAATGATGTATGCTATTGGAAAGTGTGACTCGACAGACAAGGGAGTGCTTAGAGCTATTCGAGTTGCTTATCCCGACTCGAATGCAGTTGATAGTAGTTCTATTGAATTCATTAGCATAAACTATGGGCATCCTTTAGGTAATGGATTCAGTGAACCAAGTCAGATTGAGGTCAGAGGGAATTACGCTTTTATTGTTGATTCGATTGGAATGTTGGTTTTTAGTATTGCTTTTCCTGCGGATTCAGTTGTCGAAGTTGCAGAATTTTGCGATACATCCTTTACACATACTTTTTATGGAATAGCAGTTTCGGGCAACAGTGTATTTTTAACCTCAACAGACCGAGCTGATGATGGTAGGGCATTTTGGGGAATAGATATAACAGATCCACATCCGCCTTTACCTTCCACACTGTCTGTAATAGGAGCCACAAGACCAGGTTCACATTTAGACATTATTGGTGAAGTGAAGATTGAAGGAAACGTAGCATATACTTATGGAATAGATACAATATGGCATGCCGCTGGTGTTGATTTTTTTAATAGGGGTTTCTTGGATGCATTTAATATTCAAGATTTATCTTCTCCATCTTGGATAAGCAGTGATATCATGCTTTATAGGGATACAACAAGATGAATTTTCTACAGACCTTTTTTTGGAGAACTTCAGGTTGAGGGTGACACAATCTACACATCGTGGCGTCAATTTCCTTATGAGGCTCTTCGATGGTGGAGTTTTACTCTACAAACAACTAACCATATACAGTTGTTCGATGTTCGCGATACAAGTGATGTTACAGCCTTTTTACCACCACAAAGGATTATGGGTGGTGGAACGATGTATCATAATATGGGGTGTTATAGAGTAAATGGTAATCTAGATTACGGTGGAGCCATAGATGCTGAAGGTAATGTTATGTATTCAACGATAGGTGAAAGGCACAATGGACAAGTACCAATTTTTGATTCTTTAAGTGGATTGGTTTCTTACGGCTTAATAAGATATGATATAGATACGACATATTGTGGAGTAATAGAAACATCTTTATCTCCTCTGCATAGAAACCAATCTGTCTGGATTCCTGAATATTTAGGTTTAACAGATAAATTTGATGCAGCACCTATGGAATTATAT
>CAZLTJ010000115.1:0-6764 GCA_964562425.1 uncultured bacterium | reverse complement strand
AATAAAGTGTCATATACCATAACACAATAGCCTGCGAAAGAAAAGGCAACTAAACAAGAGTCGTCATAACAAACTGTTTGCCACGTTGCAGAAGAATACCACCATATAGGCACAGGAATATCAGATTTATTTGTTACCTCAGATATATAGTGGTTTGGACGTCCAAATAAACTGTCATCAACATAAATAGTATAATAAAGAAGTTGCTGAAGCTCAATGTCGGGTATTGGAAAATAAAGTTTGCCAGCAGTTATTCTTATCCTCTGCTTTTCATTTTTATAATATGGGAAGACAAAATTTAGCGTGTATCCACCGTCCCTAAGAAAACCCAAATCGTAATGCCCGGTTTCTCCAGTTATTATGAACGTATCTAACTCGATTATCTCGATAGCAATTCCTGAATGCTCGATTTGGTTTTGCAGAGTAACATAGCCTTCAGGATAAGTTCTTTCACATCCCATAAAAACAACAACAATCGTAACAACCACTGATAAAAAGAATACCTTTTTCATTTTAGCTCGCCTCCTACCTCATTTCCTGATTGATTTCGTACTTCTTAGATGAACAAATCTTTACAGCACTTCTTCGCAGAACAAATTACTATGGTGGTATACCTAAATGGAAAGGATAATACATACTACAAATTAACAACTTATTGGACATAATGATCACCTACTAATATTACATAATATGTATTATAATGCGGAAATTGGGATTGTCAAGGGGAGATTGGAAAACTTCCGGTTTTAATTTTACATTATTCGAGTATATAAAGCAATTGCTATACAATAGTCGTATTATTTGAATTAATTAACTACAACAGCAAAAATAAGGCGCACAGGATAATAATACCATCAGTAAATATTTCTATGTATGTTCCTCTACGAGTTCTCACGAATGCAACCACCAAAGCGAGTAAATAAAGAAGAATTATCGTTGTAATCATCACCCAGATTGCAAAACCAGCCAAATACATCGATATTATCGATATCACGAGAAGAAATAAACCTAACCACAGAGATCTTTTCTCGCCGAGATTGGAAGTTATAGTTTCCCTCTGGAGAATCCGATCGGTTTCTAACTCCTTTAGTCCTAAAATAAGACCACGAAATAACATTAAGGATATTAGCGGTATCACTACTTTTAAGTTTCCTGCTGTGCCAAGAACCCATACAACTGCAACCCAGCTTGCTGAAACCAAAATATCCTTTACCACTGCGGAAAGCCTATATTCAAATTCTGGTAACCGCCAATACATAAAAGTCATCAGAATAATAACAATTATCACGATTATTAAAGGAGACCACAGAACCAACGACGCAATGATAGCCGTAATCAAGCAGAAAATTGAGATCGGTAAAATGAATTTTCGATTCTGTCGAACGAACTGGACTTTGCTGGGATCCATTAATGCCAATCCTTGCCACTCTCGAAACTCGTACAAATTTAACATTCCGAAAACAGTAAATGCACCTATAAAAGCTCTAATCATCGGGAAATTGAGGGCTAATTTTTGGGATAAAGCAAAAATTAATAACCATATTGCTGATGCAGTGTAAAGATTTGCTCTTAAAACCGAGTATGCCAAATTTTTAAACCATCGACGTCGCCATGGAAGCTGGAACCTCTTGTTTATAGATTCAAGCATCTCGACCACATCTGCAATAATCCAATTGGGTGTGGATGTTCCAGCAACTACTGCAACTCGCTCGATTTTTTCAAGGTTGACAAATTTAAGTTCTCCAGCAGTTTCAACCCAATAAGTTGGACGTCCAGTTTCTGTTGCCAATTTATGTAATCTTTTGGTATTAGCGCTGTTTTTACCCCCAATAACCACAAATACATCAGCATCTTTAGCTAATTCCTCGATTTCCTCTTGTCGGAAAGATGTCTCAGAGCATAAAGTGTTTTTCACGAAGACATTATCGTATTTTCTTGAAATTTCAGCCACAATAGATTGGAATGTGCGGTTATCCATTGTAGTTTGAGCCACAACAAGAACTTTTTCCCATTGTGGAAGATTCGATATTTGCGATAGATTATTAACAACAGCAACTGGTCCCGAAGTTTCACCCATAATTCCAATAACCTCAGCGTGATTCTTGTCGCCGACAATAACCACAGCATAATTCCTTCTTGAGTATTCTCTAACAATTCTATGAACATAGGCAACCTTCGGACATGTTGCATCAAATAGTTGGAGTCCGGCAGATTTAAGTTCACCGCATTTCGCTGGGCTAATGCCGTGTGACCGTATAACTACGATATCACCTTTCTCCGTAGTTGAAATATCATCGATGACCGATATCCCTTTTTCCTCGAGCATAGCTACTGTTTGCGGGTTATGTATAAGTGGGCCTAACGTATATATCTTGCATTTTCTATGTTCGTCTGCAATGCGAAGGACCATCTCTACTGCACGCTTAACGCCGATGCAAAATCCTGCGCTTCTGGCAACTTTTACTTTCATAAAATGAATTTCATATATGAGGATACAGGTTGCAATATTTTTCTTTTGTAATAATTTAGGAAAAGCTGATTTTTCAAAAGAAATGTCCAAAACATCTCGGCTCATTAAGGAGGATCAAACATGAGCGATTCAAAAAGGTTAATTCCGGTGTTGCATTTCACAGACGTTGAACTGGCAAAGAAATCGGTTGATGCGATGGAGGAGCTTAATATTACAGCTAAGTATATTCCTATTGATAAAGTGACTGAGAAACCAGATTGGCTTAGTAATTCTAAAGGTGGGTGGGTATTATTTATTGAATCGGAGCATTTCGAAAGGGGAATGACAAAATTAGCTAAGATTATGGGTTATTCACCCGACTGATTATATTGCATGCTGAAATTAACATGTCTAAAATATGACAATTGACATCGGGTATTAAGTAAAAATAGCCTTCAAATCCTTCATTTAATCTCGTAAGCATACGTTCGGCAACTGCATTGGCGAGCAATTAATATTTTTCTTGGCTGAAAAATTAGTTATTAGTCTTACCACTTGATTTAAAGTTCATAAAAGTCTAAAATATAAGTATGAGGAAAGTTCTCACATTAATCCTGCTGCTTGGATTGTTATTCTGTGTGAAAGCGATAGATGTTGTAGTTGACGACGAATACGCAGGATCTATGATTCCTACTACCTTGGATGGTTTCAGATACGTAACTACCGACCAACTTATGCGAATCGGCGGTTCCTCTCGATCGTTTGATGCCGCGACATTCAAGGAGTCGATGGATTTCCTCCGATCTAAAGTGGTCTTTTCTATGGAAAATCCTTTTATAACAATAGATGGTGAAGTTTATAATCTTGGATTACCAACAAGTCTTGAACCGTCGGGTCTTTTTGTTCCAGTGACAGGTTTTTTTGAATGCTTTAGTATTGCCAATAACTGCAAACTTTACATTTCGGCTGATAGTATCTCATTAAAAAAGACAGCTCCAGATCTTAGAGATATGCTCTCAAATAAAAGGAATGAGAAGCAACTCAAATATCCAAACCCAAAACACCACACTCAATACGAAATATCATCCTTTGACGATAGAAGCAACAGTTCTCGTAAGAAGAAAAAATTAATAGTGATAGATCCGGGTCATGGTGGCAGAGACCCGGGAGCAATAGGTCTTAATGGCACCTATGAGAAGGTCATTACGCTTACCATATCAAAAAAGTTAAAAGTAGAATTAGAAAAACTTGGATACCAGGTTGTACTAACGCGCACCGGAGACGTATTTATACCGCTTGCTCGACGAACACGCATGGCAAATAAGTTAAATGCAGATCTCTTCGTATCAGTTCACTGCAATGCTTCACCTTCAAGGAATGCTAATGGTCTGCAGGTTTTCTACCTTTCACCAGCAAAAACAGACAATGCTCGTGCCGCAGCAGCTCTCGAGAATAAATCTCTTCTACTCGAGGATAACCCTATAATTAATAATCTCGACGAGTTAGCTTATATTATGACCGATATGATGCAAAGCGAATTCCAAAGAGAGAGCAGCATCCTGGCATACACTCTCGAAAAGGAACTTACTAGGAAAGTTTTATTAAGAGCTCGAGGACCTGCCGGAGCTGGATTTTATGTTCTCTATGGCACTTTTATGCCTGCTGTGCTAATCGAAACAGCATTTATTAGCAATCCTGACGAAGAAAAGTTACTTAAAACAGATATGTTTAAGCAAAAAGTAGCTCGAGCAGTTGCGATCGGTATCGATGACTTCATGGGAAATATTAACTGGTAGAGATAATGGATAAAAAAGAAGAAAACATAGAACTCGATATACTTGTGGATCGAATAAAAGAATTGCCTACAAATAGAATTCCCGCTCATATTGCGATCATTATGGATGGTAACGGACGTTGGGCAAAGAAAAGGAACCTTCCTCGAAACGAGGGGCACAGAGCAGGTGTAGTCACAGTAAGGAAAATCGTTGAATTTGCGCCGCAAGTGAATGTCAAAGTTCTAACTCTCTATACATTCTCCACAGAGAATTGGCGACGTCCTAAAGATGAAGTTTTCACACTCATGAAACTTCTTAAGGATTCAACCTTGAAAGAATTGGATGATCTTGTTAAAAATAGCGTAAAACTTCAGGTTTTTGGGAGATTCGAACAACTTCCAGGACCTCAGAAAATGGTTCTAAGAAAAGCGATGAAAAAAACTGCCACTGGAAGCAGATTAACACTAAATCTTGCACTAAACTACGGTGGTCGTGCAGAAATCATCGATACTGTGCAGAAAATTGCAAAAAAAGTAGCTGCTAACGAAATTTCCCCGGATGAGATCGATGAGTCTTATTTCGAGAAAAACCTTTATACAGCAAGTTTTCCCGATCCCGATTTGCTTATAAGAACTAGTGGTGAACTGAGATTATCAAATTTCCTTTTATGGCAAACAGCATATACAGAACTATATTTCACTGACCTCTATTGGCCCGATTTCGATGAAAAAGAATTGTGTAGAGCTATAATATCATATGCAGGAAGGCAGCGAAGATTTGGTGGAATTGCATCCGAAAAAAAAGAAAAATGAGATGTGGAAATTTCTCCTATTATGCATTATAATACTCTCAGGATATTCAGAAGCTCAAATTGTAGAAATGAATATTTCACCGAAAGGAGGTAGTCAAACAAGAAAGATTGATAATTCCAATTTCCAAATTGATAATGGCGGAACTTTCACTGTAAAAGAGACCAAGTTCCCAAATTATAAACTTCATCCTCCGCTTATCAGAGGAACTATTACAATCAATCTACCAATAGTAGTTTTCCCTAGGGATAGTTTTGGTGGAAGTTCGGTTTGGATTCCAATTCCTGAAATGGGATTCACATTCAATCCTATTCTTCCATTCAAGGAGGGCAACGGTTTTTGGGAGTTCCCGATTCAAATACTAACTTTTTTCCCATTTTTAGAGAAATGGGCAGCTCTTGGAGATTTTCAATTGGGTGTGGGTTTCCAAATACCGCCTATTTATAAGTTTGATGTACATTATAGATTTTTGTCTGGGAAGTATTATCCTATGGGTGGTAAGTTTCAAGCTCACATGGCAGGTGTTGATATAATGTTACCTATAAAAGGATTTTCTGCTGCTGGAGTTAGTGTGGATTGGGTTTTTGATCTTGTGTGGACAATGACTGCGTCGTATTCTACTAATGGTGGGGAATTCGGAAGATATGACGGTACTATTGCGTTGATATCGCCGTATTGGAAATTTCCACTTAATTTTGGTGAGATAATACTTTATTATAGATTTGTTGTAGCAAGTAAACTGGTAGGGGTTGACAACGCCAAGCAAAGTAAGCATATAGTTAGAAATAGCTCAACCTCGACTTTGGAAGTGAAATTTCTATATCCATGAAGTCACAGGAAAGGAGGAATTAATGGTCGAGTTATTTGAAATGATTTTTCAGACAATTAAATGCGGTTATGTTCTCCTGGATAATGAAAATGCAGTAAAGGAAAGCAATGAACTTGGATTAAAATTAAGAGACCTCGATGAGCATGAGGAATGGGATACATTTGTACTTGACGATCTCCATTATCGCCTAATAGAAAAGGACGTTGAAAAGGGAAAACTTCTTACTTGGATCGACGTTACATCTGAGATAAACTTTAAAAAGATATGCACCCAGGACGAAGAAACGAATTTATTGACCTCGAGGTCTCTGTTGAGTCAGCTAGAACATCAGATGAATAGAGTCCGAAGAAGCGGCACTCAAATGGCGTTAGCTCTCATTGATGTCGATCCAGGAACGAACGGTCCCACTTTGAAGGATATAGCTCAGACGCTGGTAAAAATTGTTAACGGATATGATATAGTTTTCAGAGGAAGCAGATCCGATTTCGCGATTATGATGTTCGAAATCGAACCAAGTAAAATTGAACATGTTGCAGGTGAGAAAATTCTAGCATCGTTAAAAGAACTTGGGGTAGCTCGTGTCAGTATCGGTATAACTGTCTCAGGACGGAGTCCTTCGGCAGAGGCTATGATGCGTCAGGCACAACGTGCCCTGTATGTTGTTAACACGAGGGGTGGAAACGATTACTCAATTTATTAAGTGTTCCGTTTTTACGCATTATTGTTTCTGCAAACTGAAATAATAGTTATTGCTAAATACTATTTATATTGTAAACTATTTTATACAAGTATTTACAGTAAGATTTTAACTGTGTTTTGAAAGTATATGTAACTTGCACTACTCGAAATGTATTGTTTTTAAAATATACGACAACAAATGTTTATAGCATTCATTTTAAAAT
>CAZLTJ010000114.1:0-6851 GCA_964562425.1 uncultured bacterium | reverse complement strand
CGTCCTTAGCATTTTTAACAAGCATTTCAGGTGTTGTAACCAGTGATAATTCATCCGACAATTGAAGAGCGTTATTGAGCCTGCTTATGAATTTTACGACTGCTTTCCACTGATCATCACCAGAGTACCATTTGGGGTGAACAAATAACGACAGAACCTCAGCCCACAATCCGCCTTCTTTAATTCTGGGTAAATCCCAGTGTCCTTCACTTCTCTTTTCAAGAAGTTTTGTTCCATTTTTGATGCTACTGAGAATATCACAATGTAAATCGACAGAGGGTACAGCTCTGAGGAATTCTAACCATTTTTCCTTTTTGTTCATATTAAATTTCGTTAAAAAAAAGTTACTTATTTGATTTATAAATAAAACTATCTCCTAAATACAATTCTATAAATTTTTCAGACCAATACTTCTTAAATATTTTAATGGCGTAAGTTCCAGTACAATGCGACGGTGCAATTCTTTCAACTTTCATATCGATTAGTTTTTTCGCAATTCTTTTAATCTTTTTAAATTCAAAAGCACTTAGATGAAAACCACCAGCGACAAGATAAACATCTCGATTGTTTCCTGTAACATTTCTTGTAACTTCGACAATTCTATCAATACCGGGATGAGAACAACCAACAAGTAAGATTAATCCATCCATTGTATTAAATATCAGACATTGTTCGGGTATATGTGAACCTTGGTAATTCCCAATAATTTCACCAGTGGAATAAACGTTTTTATAAATCTCTCGGTAATTTGAAACAGGTATAATATTATTCAGATTGGTTGTATTACTAATTTGTTTATCAGCTGAGGAAGGAACATAAACTGGAATATTTGTAAGACCCGATTTGGAAAATAGTTCGAGTCCATTAGTGTGATCCCAATGGGGATGTGAAATGAAGATTGCGTTGATAATATCCGGTGAGAAACCGATTTTCTTCATATTGCCATAAAGTATTCTTTGATTGTCTCCTGTATCGAATAATATAGTGAAACCAGGAATCTGAATAAAAAAGGACAATCCCCAACTATTTCTGAGAATTTGATTATTCCCGATATTATTAACTAGAACCGTTATTTGTAGCTTTTCAATCATATCATAGGTAAACAAGTTATATAATCAATAAGTATTGAGAACGATGATGCTATTTATTCGTTTACAAATAGTAAGCTCTAATTTAAATTATTCAGGTCTATTCTATTAAAGAAGGCAGCAAATGTCAAAGTCATTTTTTTTGTCGGATGTTCATTTAGCTGGTGAGTCACCCGAAAAAGAAATAATCAAAGAGAAACAATTGTTTGAATTTCTTGAAATGGTCAGAAATGAAGGTTCAAAGCTTTTCATTCTTGGGGATTTCTTTGATTTTTGGTTCGATTATAAGACAGTAATTTTTTCAAAGTACTTCAAAATTCTTAACAAATTAAAGGAACTCATAGAGGAAAAAATTGAGATTCACTTTTTCGGTGGAAATCACGATTGGTGGGTTAGCCAGAACGGTTTTTTGGCAAAAGAAATTGGGCTGATAATACATCCGGAACCTGAATTCATTAACATAGATTCAAAAAAATTCTTCATGGCTCATGGGGATGGTTTGGCAAAATCAGATTGGGGATATAGGAATATTTTAAAACCAATACTTAGAAGTAATTTATTTATGACTCTTTTTAGGATCTTTCCAGCAGAATGGGCATTTACTATTGCAACGATGATATCTTCTGGTAGTAAATTGTATACTGAGAATAGAGATTTGAATTTCGAAAACGAGTATAAAGAATATGCTGAGAAAATGATAGATAAAGGAGCAGATTATGTAATAATTGGACATCTTCATATAATAATGGATGAGTATCTCGATGGAGGACAATATATTAATATAGGTGATTTCTATAAATTATTTACATATGGTGTGTATCATAATAATACATTTAGTATTGAGAGATTTATAACTGGAGATATCTAAAAATGGTAAATGAGAATGATTTTGAAAAGGTTCGAAGGGAAATTCGAAGATTAATCGTCGAAATAGAAAGACATAACTACCTATATTATGTAAAAAATGAACCTGAAATATCAGATGCTGAATTTGATATTTTGTACGATAGACTAAATGAACTTGAGAGTAAGTATCCTCTTCTTGTGGATCCGAATTCTCCGACGCAAAGGATTGGAGCGGAACCAGTTGCAGAATTTGAAGCAATACATTTCGCAAAACCTTTTCTATCATTAGATAAAGTTCAATCGTATGAGGATTTCCTGGTGTTTTTCAATAAGCTGAGGAGGATTTTGGGAGATGGCGTTTCAATAAACTATACTGCAACTCCAAAATTAGATGGTCTTTCTATTGGAATAAGATATGAAAACGGTCGCTTCGCATGGGCAGCAACTAGAGGTGATGGCAATACAGGCGAGAATGTTAGTCTTAATGTAAAAACCATAAAATCAATCCCTATGTTTTTAAACTTAAACGAGAATCAAAAAATTCCAGTTCTCGAAATAAGAGGTGAAGTTATATATCATAGAGATGATTTTGATAAATTAAACACCAAGTTTGAAAGTATAGGTGAGAAAACGTTTGTGAATCCAAGAAACGCTGCTTCTGGTTCATTGAGACAACTCGACCCGAAAATTACTGCCAGTAGACCTTTAAAAGTTTATTTCTATGATATAACATATGTTGAAGATTTAGAATTTACATCCCATTGGGAGATATTGAAATTCATTGATAAAGTCGGACTTCCATTAGTACCGAATGCAGAATTCTTAGAAAATACTATCGATGTAAAGAATTACTTTGAAAATATTAGAACTAAACGCTCACAACTGCCATTTGAAATCGATGGAGTTGTTATTAAGGTCAATAGCACTGAATTACAAACTAGATTAGGGGATGTTTCACATCATCCACGATGGGCTATAGCATGGAAATTTCAATCTGAAGAAGTAATGACAGTGTTGAAAGATGTATTTTGGAACGTCAGTCGAACTGGAGCAGTGACACCTGTCGCAATTTTAGAACCTGTATTTATCTCCGGAGCAACGATAAGCCGAGCTACTCTTCACAATGAGGATGAAATCGAGCGTTTAGGGATAAAAATTGGGGATAAAGTTATTATTACAAGGGCAGGAGATGTAATACCAGAAGTTATTAAACCTATTGTAAACCTTCGAGACGGTTCTGAAATGGAAATTGTTCCACCGGAAAGATGTCCTGTATGCAATTCAAAATTATCAAAATCACCTGACGATGTCTTTCGAAGATGTACGAATAAGAAATGTCCTGCAATTGTAGCAGATTCGATAAAACACTTTGTTTCCAAACGAGCATTTAGTATCGAGGGTTTGGGAGAAAAGCAGGTAGAAGTTTTATTGAATGAAAATGTTATTGAAAATGTATCTGATATTTTCACACTAAAATCCGAAGAGCTTTCGAGCCTTAATCGCTGGGGTGATAAACTGGCTCAGAAAATCATCCACAATGTTGAGAAATCCAAGAATATTCATTTTTCAAGATTTATCTTTGCTTTGGGAATATTTGGTGTTGGAGATCATCTTTCCGATATCTTGGCAGATAATTTCAATAGCATTAAATCGCTTATGAGTACTTCTTTTGATGAATTAGTGAATATAAAGGAAATCGGTCCAACAACTACGCAATCTATAATTAACTTTTTTAATAATGAATCCAACATGGATATTATTGAAAGACTAATTGAACTTGGCATTACAATCGAGTATCCTACAACAAGAATCATTAAAGAATCGAAGTTGAAAAATCAGACTTTCGTTTTCACAGGTGGATTAAGTTCTCTCGGTAGAGAGGAGGCAATCAATATCGTAAAATCGCTTGGTGGAAAAGTTAGTAATTCTGTTTCAAAGAACACAAATTTTGTTGTTGTTGGAGAAGATCCCGGCAGTAAATATGAGAAGGCTAAGAAATTAGGCGTTACTATTCTTACTGAAGAAGAATTCTTGAAGTTAATAGGAAAATAATTCCTAAGCGCTCTTCTCAAGGATTATATACATAATAGATTAAGTAATTAAGACATTGTACCAGAATGCATTCCACTAATATATTACTAAAAGTGGAGAATAAAATTCTTACAATTATATAAAACTAATCTACTACAAGTCGAAATCCTAAGTCATGTCTTTGTGTCTCTGGATTTGCAGAAAATCTTTTGCAAGTCCGAAGATTATATCCAGGAAGAGTAATTAAGGAACTATAAATGTAACTTCCACCTCTAAAACATTTATCATATCCGGTATCAGGACCTTGCGGATTATTTATCGGTGTTCCAGGTTCATTATAATAGCCCATGCTGAACCAGTCATTACACCATTCAGAGACATTTCCACACATGTCCATCAAGCCCCATGGAGATTCTCCACTAGGGAAAGAACCTACAGGAGCTGTAAATGCGAAACCATCATTGTAATCATCTGTTCCGCCATCATCTTTCGATCTATAATTACAATGGACTGTGTCACTCATATAGAAATCATCACCCCAGGGGAACTTGTATCCATCGGGAACGCCATCGATATTACGATCCAAACCTACAACACCTCTTGCAGCACATTCCCACTGAGCTTCTGTAGGTAATTTGCGATCCACAAAACGCGCATATGCGGAAGCTTCAAACCATGATACTCCGTGAACTGGATAATCAGGGAATGCATCCCCAAGATTATAGACTGGATTATTCCAGTACTTAGGTTGAGTTATATTATATTCATACTTCCATGTCCAACCTTCCTCATCCCACCATTCCGGGTCATTGTAACCGTCTGCATCCATAAATTCTTTATATTGTGCACAAGTAACTTCATATTTGTAAATATAGTATTCTGAGAGGAATATTTCCATTATTGGGTATTCCTCTGCGCCACCTTCACCCCAAGTGTCACCACGATCGAAAGATCCTATTGGAATTCTTATAAGTTCCGCATGATCGTCGTGAGTTGATGCAACTTCCTCAGTCGTAACCGTTAATACATTACTTAGAGGTTTCTTGCCCATATATGGTAGACCTATCACAAGAAAAGAATATGTTGTTAATGGATTTAACGAAGAAACAAGGATTGCAGTATCATTAAGACTAAATAATGTGTCGACAGTTGTATTTGTGGTATCAACGTCTGTTCCTTCATTCATAAAAACTATATACCGATATACATCTGCACTGCTCAATTTATCCCAAACGATGAAAACTGCTTTAGAACAATTTGCATCCAACCACAAGCTGAAATCACCTTCGCGTTCAGGCACATATACCTTGATAGAATCGCATGTAATTAAACTATCATCGCAGACACATGACTTGATTATCTTTTCTCCGCTTTCCATTGTTCCAATCCAAGATGTTGAATACGGCTCAGAGTCGAGTGTAGCAAGAATTTCACCGTCAGCATAAATCATGACCACAATATCATCAGTATCGGGATCTGATGCAGAGACAGAGATTAATATTGGAAAATTTATTAATGTATCTCCCTCTGAAGGAGTTTCTATATTAATTTCTGGTGGTTGGTTTTCAAGTTGGTTATTGTTGTTTGTACCGTTGTCGGAACATCCCCAAAAGAGAAATAAGATTAACAATGGTGAAAATAATAATTGTACTTTTTTCATTTTATCCTCCTTTATAAACGGAATATTATACTCTGAAGAATGTTTTTGCAAAAGAAATAAAACTTGAAAATGCTGCATTTATCTATTTAGTTTCAACAGGGAAGTTAAATGCCAGAATTTACGCTACAACAAAGACAAGAGTTAAGGCAAATTCTAACGCCTAAGCTAATTCATACTCTCAAGTTGCTTATGCTACCAAAGCTTGAGCTAGTGGCTAAGCTGCAAAATGAACTCATGGAGAATCCTATGTTGGAAACTTCAGATGATGGTTTCATTGATAGTGTTAAGGTTGATGAGGAACTAAACAGTTGGAAAAAGCTATCAGATGGTTTAGCAATGTATTCCACCAACTTAGATTACAAGGATAACGTTAATGTATTTGATCCGTTATTAATAGCGCATTATCAACAAACACCTTTTGAAAGTCTCATACAACAATTATCCTATGAAATTTCAGATCCGACCACCAAAAAAATCGGAGAATTTATCATTGGTAATTTGGATGAGAGTGGATTTCTTCCTCTTTCTCTGGAGCAAATTCAAGACGAAATAAAAAAAAATAATATAAACTATTCATTAGATGAAATTAAAAAAGCTTTGCAGGTTGTACAGTCTCTTTCTCCTTCCGGAATAGGAGCGAGAGATCTTCGAGAATGTTTCCTAATACAACTGGAAGATATGGGTTTAGAAAATACAATTGCATATAAGATTATCCATGATTATTTCGATCAACTTAAGACCCAAAGTATGCATAATTTGGCAGAATTATTAGAAGTAAATGAGGAGAAAATCCTAGAAGCTAAAGAAATTTTCTCACATCTTTCTTTTATGCCATCTGAGGGTATAGATCTTCTCGCAATGCAAATTGAACCGGATATAACAGTTTACAAAGATAAAGATAATGAATGGCATATTATTTACAACGACCGTGGAATACCTGATCTTACTATTAATAAGCACTATCAAAGGTTGCTAAAACAAGCGGAGGACCTTCCTGATAGCACCAAATCCTTTTTGTTAAAAAAGCTTGAATCTGCCCGTTGGTGGATCGATGCACTTCGACAACGAAAAGAGACTCTTAAACAAACCATGGTTGCATTATTAAATACTCAAATGGTTTTTTTTGAAAACGGTCCGCTTAATTTTAAACCATTAACAATGGAAAAGATTGCTAGAGAAGTAGGAGTTCATCCAGCAACAATATCTAGAGCTGTACGAGGTAAGTT
>CAZLTJ010000113.1:6182-6867 GCA_964562425.1 uncultured bacterium | reverse complement strand
ACGAGATCCTTTGCCAATTCGCCATAAGCTTTTTCAGGATCTCGAGCATCAAACCGGAACCACCCACCAGAAACCATATTTATATCCGCAACAGTCCTATTATCCTTTGCCGATTCAGTCCAAATAATAGCACCGGTTTTTGTTTCGTATAATTTAACATAAAAAGTTGCATCTACTTTTGCACGAATTCTCCCAGAAGTGAGAGCATAATCTACATTAATTTCCGGTTTAACATTGTCAATTTGCAAATAACCTATGAATAAACTATTAAGATTGTACTTGTTTCCTATTGCTGCAATTGTTCCTGATGTAAGTTTATTACTGCCTATTTCCTTCAGAACGTCCTCTTCTGTTCCTAATTCAATAATTTTAATTTCTGGTTGATCCTCTGTTATTGACTCCATGAAAATTTGAGTGATATAGTCCCCAAGATTGCCCTCAGTATTTGTTGATATGTCAATTAATCCAATTATCTCATATTTTTTTAAGGATATTTTTGGTGGAACCATAACTTTTGGAGCACAACTAATGACAAGTAAGCTTAGAAGTGGTAAAATGAATATAATTCTGACTTTCATTTGAAAACCTCCTATTGTAATTAATTTATTAACAATATAACTCTATTCTGATGAATAAATTTAAATTTCATTATTTGCTATTATGCAAGGAATAAGGAATTTGGTGT
>CAZLTJ010000113.1:0-6172 GCA_964562425.1 uncultured bacterium | reverse complement strand
CCATTAATATTCTTCGAAAATTGACTGGAGAACACAGAATGCATGTAATAATTAAATATAACCCGCCAAAAACAAGAAGATTACCGAATAATAACGAGATTAGACGCAATTTGTTACGTTCTTCCTTTACCGAAATTTTTCGTTTAGGGATTAGATAAAGTGTCATTGATACAAATCCTATTATTCCACCGAGAGCAAATATTATGCTTAAAAACCAATGATAATCAATCATTGTGAAAACCTTCAAAATGCCCAGAGCAATCAGAATTAAACCACAAACCATTGCCGGTGCAAAGTATAGTGTTGTTGCAAGCATTGCTTTATTACGAGCAATATTGTCTTTTTGTTTCTTTTCAGATTTAGATTTCATTTGGGAACTTGATTTACAATAAATAAACTCTTCGAGTGTTTATTTTTTCTCTTACTTTTACATTATTTTATGAATTGCTGGATCAAGAGTATTTTTAAATTTTAGTTATTGGGTAATTAGTTTCTTTATTGAAATATTAATTTAGAAAAATTCATCCATAAGACAATAATAATAGATCTTCTTCATATCGGGATTCTCAATTCCGTATTCATTAAAGAACAAATCCTGCCATTTTTCACCATAGTTGTATTTTAGACTCCTATAAACGAGCGCAAGATCTTGATATCTGTCGGCTATTCCTGCACGGGACCAATCGACAAATCCTATTTTGTTATTATTAATTATTATGTTTGGTAAACAATAATCTCCATGTGTAAATACAAGATCCTCATTGTCCGGCATGTTCCTTTGAAGTTCCTCAAAAAGTTCTTGTGCAGTTTTTTGCAGATCGTTAAGATCGCTTTCACATACAAGACCCTCTTTCATGCGACGTTTTGCTTTTGCGATCTTATTCACAAGACAATTATCGAATCTGCAATTTGAAATATCTATCTCATGAATTAATCTTAAACCTTTTGCACATTTACTTACAATTTCAGGCAATATTCCTTCTGAAGTGAATTTTGATGCATCAATACCTTCAATTTCAGATACAAGTAGGAATTCGATTCCATCAAAATTGTCATAATATAGTACTCTTGGTACATTTAGTTTATTACTAATCCATTCTAATCTTTGCATTTCGGCTTTTAAAGGCATTTCATAATTGCATGAATTGAATTTTAAAAACAGATTCGGTTTATCAGAACTAATTAATCGTATTACGTTTGAAGTTGGTAGATATGTATCGACATGTTCACAATGGAAACTTTTAATAAATTCTTTCAATTCAAATGGGAAGTTATTAAAATATTTTTTATCTTTGCATCTGTTCATTTGTTCAAAATCGTAAACTATGACTTTAGTTGCACAAGATCGATAACTTGCTTACTTGCTAAGTACCGCAATTAAACATTAATTCACACTCTCAAAATTAGTAAAACGGTCTGGGAGTGAATGTAATGATAAATATTACAATACAAATAATTCCTATTAGCCTTCTTTCTCTGTTAAGTGGAATACTGGGATAGGAAACCGGTGGATGCTTGGTGCCAAGTATGAAAAAGAGTAGCAACGCCCAGAATAACCATCCAAGCCAAAGAATTCCTAATGGAATAAGTAAAGCAAAGACAATCCATGAAATTATTTTTGCTTTCCTTTTGCCTACAAGTGAATAAATTATATGACCACCATCTAATTGCCCCACAGGCAAGAGGTTAAGTGCAGTGACAAATAATCCTAACCATGCTGCAAAAGCCATTGATGAAAAGCTTAGATCATGATTTTCAGGTATTGCCCCGTGAAGGAAATTAACGATAAAGCTTAAAATTATAGAGTTCCCTAATTTGATTCCTATTGCACCCTTTTCGATCAAAACAATTTTAGATTTTGTGACCCCCAGAATCAATAATGGTAGTGCTACAAGAAAACCTGCGATAGGTCCTGAAGCTCCTATGTCCAAAAGACTATTCTTGTCTCTAATTCTATCTTTAAGTTTAATGAATGCCCCAAATGTGCCTATTAAAGTTGGAGCTGGTATGAAATACGGTAGGGATGAGCTAATGTTGTGTTTTCGAGCAGCAAAATAATGTTCAATTTCATGTGTACCCAAGATTAGTAATAGTGGAAGAGAAAATTTGAAACCGGATAGAAACCACATAAATCCGATATTCTTCATACTTTCCATAATTGCACCTGCAAGAGTCGTTGTGATTAACGTGGCGACGAAAAGTATAATATTTAATGATATTTTTACTTTTTTATTATCAAATGGTTTATTGCCGGGATGAAGCAGAATTATTCGTTTAGGCAAATCATTTGCTGTTCTTTCGATATCCATCTAAGTATATAAACCTCTCTAAAATTCTTATATAATTTGAAAATTTACTTTTAATAGGTAAATCTCTTTGTATTATATGTTCAATACCTTCAGCTTGAGCGTCAAGCATGTCTGCATGATGTAAGATTATAGCTTCTAATGTCTTCGGGGGTATAGGTGAACCTTTTTCAGCATCACCATGATGGGAGATAACAAGGTGTAATAATTCAGTAAGTAATTCTTCATCAAAATCTTCAATTTCATTAACGGTTTCTTTTAGTTTAATAACTCCTAAAGTTATATGTCCCAGCAATCTGCCATTCACTCCATAATCAAAAAATCCATCGGTTGTTATTTCATCTACTTTACCGATGTCATGAATCAAAGCACCAGTTAATAACAAATCTTTTCTACAATTCGGATAAAAAGAAGAAACTACACTGCATATTCTAGCAACTCTAAGCGTGTGTTCGATAAGTCCACCAACATATGCTCCGTGCCATAACTTTGCAGCGGGATAATTGATAAATTTTTCAAGAAATTCTTTGTCGTCGTCAAATATATGTTTTAGAAAGTTTTTAAGGTTAGGATTCTCGATTCCATCGATATAATTTGAGAATCGTTCCCAGAGTGTTTCACAAGAATAATGACCTTTTGGAAGTAATTCTTTAACTGAAACTTCTTGTTGATTCGCTAGACGAATTGTATCAATTTGTAACCATCTTGATCCTTTTACATCAATTCCCCTTCCAAGAATTTTTACCACGACACCACGCCTAAGTTCTTTGGATATTTTTTGTGAGTCTTCACTCCAATATGTAGCATAAATCCTTCCAGAGGAATTACTAATCTCCATTTTTAAATAGAATTGAGCATCTTTAGACTTTAATTCAATATTCCTGATTACAAAAAGTCCTGAAAGCTTTTCTCCAACATCGATGTTTTTATTAAAACTCATTTCATATTTGGAATTAAAGAATCTATTCTTGAAGAATCTATTATTAATTCAGAGTAATTTCTAAGTGAGTCGAGAGTTCGGGTCAATTGCTGTGTTAATTGTTGGGTGAAAAGGAGTTGCCTTATTTCTTGCTTAACTTCTTGAAAGGGTTTGACCGTTTCTGCATCTTGATTGTCAATAATATAGAAGAAATGATAACCACTGACCGATTTTAAGGGTCCAACAACATCATTAGGTTTTGCATTGAAAACTTTAGAAACTAACTCTGGTAAAAGTTCCTGTTTAGTAAACCACCCAAGATCACAACTATCTGTGGGGGAATATGAATTGGAATATTTTATAGCAATCTGGCAAAAAGCTATACTGTCTGATAGAAATTTCTTCACCGAATCCACTGCTTCTTTACTTGTAGTTAATATGTGCAATGCTCTGACTTCAGTTTTTTCTCTAATAAATTCTCCCTGATTGTTATTATAGTATTCTGAAATAATTTCATCATTTATCTCAATATTTTTTGCCAGAATCTCTTGTCGTAAATAATCGATTAATATGTTCTTTTTTGCTTGCTCGATTCTTCTTTTTATGTCGGGATTGTCGAAAGCACCTTTTTTTATAGCATAATTTGAAAGAAGTTCTTCATCTGCCCAATCATTTGCAATTTTGTACCATTGTTCATGAGATATCTTTTTGCGAAATTCCTGCGGTACTTGCTCTAAGAATTCAGAACTGGATAACTCGATACCATTAACCTTAACAATGTCTTTTTCATGCTTACTACAACCTATAAAAATTAGGAGAATTAATAAGATAGATATTTTGATAATTTTGTTTGCCATTTTAAACCTCAATGCAGTATGGGGCATCCGCAGATGGACGCCCCATATAACTTGGAAGTAATGTCTTTATCATTCGGTTTTATTCTGATTCAGAAGACTCGGGTGTTTCGTATTTGTCTTTTTCAATAGTAGCAATGATAGCTTTTTCGTAAATTTTATAGCCGTATTTTTTCTTTGCTTGATTATTCCATTCTTCGGTGGACTCAGTTCTTTTATTAGATCTAAGTTTATTTATGACGAGTCTTTTCACTTGATCATATGGTCTAGGACTTGCTGGTAAAATACCTTCAACCTTTAGAATAGAGAATTTTCCTTGATATTGAATAGGTGTAGGTACAACTTGCCCCGGTTGAACTGATTTGGCAGCTCTGTATAATTCTGGATAGCGTTGCTCAGTTATTTGCATTTCACCGCCACGATCTTTGAGATTTGTCCTGAGGGTATTGTCAGTTGCCAATTTTCGTGCATCCTCACCCTTCTTGATTTTTGCAATTAAATTATTAGCTTCTTCGGGAGTAGCAACTTGAATCTCAATAACGCTAATCCTCTCAGGATTCATAAACGAGTCTGCGTTTGCATCATAATACTCTTTGGCATCTTCCTCAGTTACCTCTACGTTAATAATCACATCGCGCCTATATAAATCGAGCATTCTTCTATCTAAATCGCTCTTTACCAAATTTGCATATGCATCAGTTTCTTCAATTTTCATTTCTAGTGCCTTAGCCTCAAGAAAACGAGTTTGCAAAAGTATGAAAAGTAAGTTCGAAATATCTTCACCAGTATTGAAATTCCCTCTTCTAAAAGGTGGTATTGTTTTAAATGCAGAATCAAATTGTGCTATTGTCCATGATCCACCATTCCAGGTCGCTAGGGTTATAAGCATATTCTTTTCTGGGAAAACAACTTCTGGTGGTTCTGGTGCATTGGGTTGCATAAAAGTTTCGGGTGGTGGAAGTTTCGATAATTCAGAGAGAACTATTTTTGTTGCTTCAGGATTTAGTTGAATGTTTGCGGTGGTTTTAAGATCCACAAGGAATTTTTCAGTAATTTCTCGTTGTTTATAGCTTTCAAGAATTTTTGTTAATTTGTCTGTTTCCTCTTCAAATGTTAGAATATCTGGATTTGGTCTACGTTGATTGACCTTGATTATATGCCAACCGGCTCTAGTTTGAACTGGTCCCGAAACTTCTCCTCCTTTAAGAGCATACGCAGCTTTTTCGAAATTAGGATCAAAACTGAAATATGTGAACCAATCGAGTTCTCCACCTCTATCTTTATTGCTTCTATCAAGAGAATACTCTCTAGCAAGTTCCTCAAAAGGTGTTCCAGCTTTATATTTTTGTAATATTGAATCAGCCAGTTCTTTGCTTGTGACTAAAATATGCTGAGCTTTGATTTGTTCCTTCATCTTTTCATATGCTTCATTAATCTCAGCATCAGAGATATCTTTTGATTTTTCTTCAATCGCTTTAACAAAAAGAGCTTGAAGAAGCCTGTTTCCCTTTGTGCTCTCAATTTGCTTCTGAATATCGGGAAGAGTGTCATATTTTTCATCATAAGCAGCAATTAAAATTAGTTTTTCTTGAAGAACTCTTTCAACAGCGTTTGTTTTCATTTCTAACTCGTCTTCGAATGTGTTGAAAGTTCTCATCCCGATCATTTTCTCAAGGTCATCAACAGTAACTTCTTCTTTCCCAGCTTTTCCTAGAACGCCTTCTTTGGGTCCACAACCTAAAAATAATGCTGCGACCACAACAAAACCAATTAGGAACAAAGAAAAGTTCCGCATCAAAATGCCTCCTTTTAATTTGTTATTGTTACAAAAATGTATTTTTTGAATATCTTTATTAAAATAAAAGACGTTATTTTAGCTTGCAAGATATTTATAACAAATAATTGTATTATTGAAAAAATGTATTAATAAGGATTTTACTATATTTAATCTATTAGTTTACAGCTTATTAATTTTTTTCCAATTGTTTTTTAATAAACTAAGTTTTTTTATTATTTTTTCAAGCTTAGCTAATTCGTTCTCAACAACATTTTTTGGTGCTCTACTTAGAAAGTCGGAATTTGAAGTTTTACGC
>CAZLTJ010000112.1:0-6894 GCA_964562425.1 uncultured bacterium | reverse complement strand
GTTGAATCTACCAGTGATTTTCCGTTTTTTGAAATGTGCAGTGGCTATGTCACCCTTTTCCGTTTTGTCCAAGAACTCATTGTATGGTAACTCGATAGAGAGTTTATCTCCGGTGTTGAGTTGGGAAATTAGAATAAAAAAGCCAACAAAAATCGCTATCCAAAATAACAACATGCCCACACCAAATTTTTTTATAGGTTGTGGTTTTTTTTTACTATTTGACATTTTATTTAGTTAATAACAATGCAAATTAGGATATTTTATTATTTAAAGTTTCATTTCAATATGTTTTGTGAATTAATCAATATAATATATTGTTAAAAGTTGTAAAGAATCAAGAATTTTGGGTTAATTCATAAAAAAATCGCACGAAAAATGAAATTCAGCAGGAATGAAATCTATATGCAAATGAGCTAAACAACAGGTTTATTTTTTTCAAGCATTTCCTGACAGTTAAGACAGTTCTCGGCATATGGTATAGCTTTTAATCTTTCATTTTCAATAGCTTCACTGCATAATAAGCATTTTCCATAAGTTCCTTGTTTAATCCTAAAAAGAGCTGCATCAATAGCATTAATAAACATTTGCTGATGTTCTGCAATTGTAATAGATCTTTCCTGTTCATCTGTAACGCTGCTCATATCTGCTGGATGAGTTCTGAAAGCAGAAACCTGACCAAGACGTTCTCTAACGTTTATCGATAGACTTTCCCGTTCGAATTTTTCCATTTCCTCAACAAGGTCTTTTTTTAATTTCAATAAAAGTTTCTCAAACTTCTCTAATTCTCTTTTACGCATATTTCCTCCACAATTTTCGGAAACAAATTTTATAATTATACTCCGTTAAAGTCAAGTTATTTATGTATTATTGCTGGAATTTATTATTTGTGTAACTTCTATTTAACTCAGTCTTGACAGTTCTATATTTTGAGTATTTCTTGATTTATCAAAGAAAAGTGTTTTCGAAAAAAAAGCAACATGAGAGGTGCCCATGAAAAAGTATGTAACAAATAATGTTATCGAAGGTCGAGTGTGGGTTATTCGGGATAAAATGGGTAGTCCGATCGACGACATCGATACCGACATGATCTATCACAATAAACATCTTGCGATCACAGACATAAACGAAATGGGAAATTATGCCTTTGGTAATTTGAATGGTTGGAGAGATTTTCCAATGAAAGCAAACCCGGGAGATATTTTAGTTGTAGGTGAGAATTTCGGAGCGGGATCCTCGAGGCAGCATGCAGTAGACTGCTTTATTGCATTGGGAATTGTTGCTATCGTTGGAGAAAGCTTTGGTGCAATATATTATAGAAACGCAGTTAATGCTGCTTTTCCTATTTTTGTTGTTAAGGGAATTATGAATCCAAAAATTGCATCCGGTAATATTATTCAAATAAATATTATTTCTGGGAAGCTCTATGATAGAAGTGAGAATTTCGAGTTGCCATCTGCTATACCATTATCCGACGTTCAGTTACAGATAATTGAATGTGGAGGGATTCTCCAATTAGCAACAAAAATCAAATGATTTGAATTGTTTGTTGTTGGTTCGGAGATTTGATAGCATATAAAATAAAGTTTGCCTAATCTATGGTAGATACGAGTTTAATAGTTTACACAAGAAGTAGTAGAAAGTCAATGATACAACTTATCGGAGCCCACATGTCTATTAGTGGTGGCATAGGCAAAGCCATCGATAGAGGAGAAAAGCTGGAATGCACTGCAATTCAAGTTTTTGTGGGAAGTAATTTAAGGCTTTTCAGCAAGCCACTGGATTCAAAAACTTTACGTTCTTGGTATGAGAAGTTAAAAAATGCAGAATATTTGCAGGCTATTTTAGCCCATGCCGGATATTTTATAAATTTAGCTTCACCAGACGAAGAAAAGTGGGGCAAGTATATTGAAGCTCTTGCAGATGAATTAAACAAATGCGATCAACTTGGCATAGAAAATCTAACTCTTCATCCCGGTTCTACTTTAGGCGATTCAGTTGAATGGGGAATAAAGCGAATTGCATCTGCAATTGATATTATTTATGATAAATACAGACCAAACTCGAATATCGCATTGGAAACCGATGCAGGTCAAGGATATCATATAGGATGGCGTTTCGAGCATCTCGGGGATATAATTGAAGCTTCTGCTCATAAAGAAAAATTGAGAGTAGTTTTCGATACAGCGCATGCATTTGCTGCTGGATATGATTTTACGAGCAAAACTAAATATGAAAAAATGTGGCATGAATTCGACAGTATAATTGGTTTGGAGAAGCTTGTGGGGCTCCATATCAACGATTCTAAAAAATCACTGGGTGCACGAATAGATAGACATCAACATATAGGCAAAGGATATATCGGTGTCAAAGCCTTCAGATATATTATGCAGGATGCAAAGTTTATTTCTATACCCAAAATTCTCGAAACTCCCAAAGAGAACAATTGGGATAGTTTGAATCTGAAACTTTTGTGGGATCTAGCAAACGAGAAGCCAAATTAATGTTCGAGGACAATTTATGAGCAGAGTGATGGGAATAGATTTCGGTTTAAAAAGAGTGGGAATAGCACTTTCTGATCCTGCAGGGAAAGTGGCGCTTCCTTATACAACACTGGAGGAGGAATCTGCGGAGAAATTATTTAATCAAATCATTTCAATTGTTAGGGAAAAGGATGTCAGATTAATAGTTTTAGGATTACCGATTCATCTTTCTGGTGATGAGTCAGAAATGAGCGAACTTGTTAGGGAAGCTGGTCGTAGGCTTGAAAGAGAATTGAAAGTTGAAGTTGTTTTTTGGGATGAAAGATTGACGTCGAAAGAAGCAAAGCACATTTTGGTTAAAGCCAGAAGAACATTTCGGAAAAAAGGTGTTTATAAAGGAAGGAAAACTCATATAGATAAGATCGCAGCTACGTTGATTTTGCAGGGATATCTGGACTTAATGCGGAAGGATGATTTCCACGATGAAATTTGATATTTTGAAAATTTTCAAGTGTAAATCTAAGCAAAAGAAACTTAAGATAATTGGAATTGTACTAATGTTTTTTGGTATATTAGTATTGTGGGTGTTATATCAGGCATTTGGAGAAAGCTCACCAATTCAATTTGAAAATCCTAAGTACATTGAGATTCCCGTTGGGTCTACAACCTATAATGTAGCGAAAATTCTGGTTAGTGAGAAATTAATATATCATCCTAGGCTTTTCATTGTGCTTGCAAGGATTACCGGTTTTGATCGCAAACTTAGAGCAGGTTATTTTAAATTCGAATATCGTCCTTCTGTGTGGGAAGTTATACGTAAATTAACATCTGGTGGTAGTTTTGATGTTAAACTAACTATTCCAGAGGCTTATACTATTTACGAGATTGGTTCTTTAGTGCAATGTGAATTCAAAATAGATTCGCTGCAGTTTGTTACTGCATGTTCTGATACTAAAGTTTTTAGGAAGCTAAATATTTCAGCCTTATCGATGGAAGGATTTTTATTTCCGGAGACATATCTTGTGCCAAAGGATATCAAATCTGAGAGTCTAATCGTTCTAATGTACAATGAGTTCCAGCGACGTTGGCGACCTGAATGGGATATTAGACTCGATGAGATCGAGTTTAGTAAACTTGATATTGTGATATTAGCATCGATTATCGAAGCTGAAGCTCATGTGAAAAATGAGCAAAAACAGATATCATCGGTATATCACAATCGTCTGTCTAAAGGAATGTTGCTTCAGGCTGATCCGACTGTAGCCTATGGAATGGGTAAGATAAATCAACCGCTATTGATTAAGGATTTGAAAAGTCCATCAGTCTATAACACCTATATTCACAGTGGTTTACCTGCAGGACCTATATGTAATCCGGGTGAGGATGCAATTATAGCCGCATTATATCCTGAAACGACTAGTTATTTATATTTTGTTTCTCGTCGAGCTGATGGCACGCATAAATTCTCTCGAACATTTATAGAACATAATAAAGCCATACAGGAGATTAAGAGAAATCTAAGAAATAATTGATTTAACATCATTATCTTGACTAATTTAATGAGTTTTATACATTTCCCTTGACACAGTAAAAGCGTGACTTAAATTCGACTCTTGTATTAACGGGGTCGTGGTGTAGCTTGGTAAACACGTCGGCCTGTCAAGCCGAAGATCGCCAGTTCAAATCTGGTCGACCCCGTTATTTGAGAATTTTATGTCCAGTAAATTGATTAAATTTTAATTGTAGCTTGGCAAACACGTCCCGACTTTGTCGGGAAGATCGCCATTTGTTTTATTTCCAATAATGATTATATGACATTCTGGGTTTATATAATTCAAGACAAATTTTCTGGTAGTTATTACATTGGTCAGACTTCAAACCTAGACAACCGCTTAAACCGGCACAATCAAGGACGATCGAAATATATGCGTGGTGGAAATTGGGAACTTGTATACAAAAAGGAATTATTGACACGATCTGAAGCGGTGAAATTCGAACGGAAAATTAAAAGTATGAAAAGCAGAAAGTTTATTAATAAGCTTATTTCTGAGTATAATAAATGATTAAATAGCTTTTTTAGCTTGGCAAACATGTCTCGACTTAAAGTCGGGTTTAGTTCCGTTCAGCGATGTGTTTCAATGCATCGCAATCTTGCACCATATTATGTTCATCGTCGACATAAATAGTAGATACGAAAAGCAATCTCACAAGCCCGAGAGCAATTGCAAGTACCTCGCAATTAATCGAGCTATAAGCGCAAATGCGATTTCGCAAACGGCTTACAATTGCATACCAATTAGCGGATATAGTATGCTTAGTCCTTTGGATGCCGTGTCTGTATCGAATTCAATCGTTTGCCGATGAAATCGCTGAAACTCGTCATTAGCGAAGGTCCGCTCACTGTGAATCTGCAAACCTCAATTGTGGCATCCGTCGTAATTATACCGGAATATGTCCTTACCTGGGAACCGTTCACCACGCGAACATCGTAAGCCTGCGATGTCATCGTGTTGCCGCATTCATCGAACCAATCCACCTGAACAATGTATTCTCCTTCAGGAGCACTATCCCAGAAGATGTTTTCCGGTCTGCCATCGATATAGTCACTGCATTTATTGTCTCTGTCGAGCGTTCCACCCGTAGTTGTTGGAGTGTATCCATAATAACAAATTACACCACCCGGCTCGGTAACCCACAGATCAATATCAATAGCATCAGCATTGTGCCATGTTACGGTAACCTGGACATCGCCGGTTCCGGGAGACGGTGTTGGCGTCGGCGTGCAATCGCATTCGCCTTCGATAGGGTCGGAAAGACTCGAAAAGCTTAGATATTGTGATACATGGTTATTCCAACAAGACCACGCTCCATCAATTACGACATTGTAAATATACATATGGCTCTTAGGACCTGGCGGAGTTGAAAAAGTTCCCGATTCGTGCATCTCGACGCAAAAAGTATAAACTCCCTGAGCGAGATACCAATTGCCTGAACTTGCCCAGCCGATATGTCCCGATGGAGCAAAAGTTACACTATGCTGTCCGCAGATCGGTGCAGTATTGACTGTAGGATATTTCAAAGAGCATGCTACAGGTGTAATATAAAGCCATTTCGACGATGAATTATTTGTGATATTAATAGCGCCGTCGTAGTAATCATCCCACGACGAAAATGCAGGGAACCACGGTGATAATTCATAAGTCCAGGTGGAAATAGTCTTGTTTTCAGCATCGTAAATACCCGGATAGCGCTCTGCCTCACCTGTTGTCTGGTTAATTCTGTAAATTTTATAGGACTCAGGGTCACGGTCGCCTGAAACAGGTATAGTAACCAATACAGGTGCAGCAAAAACAAAGCCATCCGGACCAAAACGATACACACATGACGCAATAGTATCACCTGAGGAAAGAGGTGCCTCAATCGATGTGTCGCGTTCGATAGAAAAAACCATAGTTCCGATTTCGCCAACATTGGTTAGCGGTACGGCATACATTGGAACTGTAATTTTTGCGCCGCTTTCAGTTTCTATTTCGCTCTCCTCATTTGAACAGATAGCTCCCGATGCAGTGAATATCGCGCTGTCATCACCATTATCATCATCATTGCAACTGGTGCAGCCGGAAATTAAAACCAGCAATCCAACAAGCAGCAGCATCCATAATGACTTAAACCTCATAATAGACCTCCTTTAACTTGATATTAATGTAGTATCTTTTTCTATTCAAAATTTTCTCTATCTCTCAATTTTCCAACAACCGAAATCGCCAATTTTCTCGAGCGAATAATCTCAATTCCCCGGTTACTTTATTTTGGAATTTAGGGGAAAATAATCTGGAATTCAAGGAGAATCTTTTGGTTCCCTGGGGAAATATCCCGGATTTTAAGGGAAATTGTTTAATTGGATTGCCAGATATAACCCCCCTTTTGTCCTTCGGACATTTCCCCCAATAGGGGACAATTTCATCGCCGTTCTAGTTTCTGTGTCCCCCTTTGGGGGAAACTCCGTCTCGCCAGGGCGGGATAAAGGGAGTTATAACATTCCCCTGCAAATCGTATATCTTTATTTTCGCTCTCGCGTCGAGTAGACTGCCGAAAAATGATTGCGACATCATTTTATTGTGAAGAAGAACGCTCCCATAAAAATATAGCTATCTGACTTCCTCCATCACAATTATAGTCTGTCAATTCCCAGGATTCGTCCGTATGGTCGTTATCAAATCTTTCCTCGTAATTGGAAATCTGATTGCAGACCTCCGTGCCATCGAGTCGGAAAAGGGTACAGTAGTCGTTGTCTTCTAGCGGAATGTTGGTTCCCGAACCCGATAAAGCAAAATGAGATACATATAGTGGACTTTCAACTGAACTTTGTGTATAGGTGCACTCAAAACTTGTCACTTTGCGCGTAATGGGGTCA
>CAZLTJ010000111.1:0-6984 GCA_964562425.1 uncultured bacterium | reverse complement strand
AAAACTTTGTCATGGATGCATTAAGCCGGTCAGCTACGCCGTATTTTAATAGCTTAGCTTCCTGTATTGTTTTGGCTTTTTCTAATAAGTTGGTAAACGACGTAAATTTCCCTGCCAGGTATGAGGGTAAAAACTTATTTTCATCAATATTATCGCGTTCTGCTAGGAAATCAATTATGAATATATTTCCCTTGTCTTTTCCTTCATCATCTGTTTCTTTCAACCAATCCAATAATTCCCGGCCTAATTGTTCGGCTGTCTGTTTATCCCATTTTTCGGCAGCCTTATTTCCCGGCTCAAACTGTTTACCGTCCTCTGGTCTTATATTTCCTTTCCCTCCTGGCATTAATCTAATTTTTTAAGTATGTATTTTTCTTTCAATCCCGCTTTTTCGCCGGCATCCATCTCACTGGCCAGGTATTCAACATCTACAAAAACAACATCATCGTATGTAATGGTTATTACTGCTTTCCTTAGTCCCCTGGTTTGGATCCCCCAGGCTTCCAAAATGTCCATTGCTGCTATGCCGGCTACGGCTCTGAATTTCTTTTTTTCAGCCATATTTCAAAGTTTCTCCATCCAGTTTTTATGAAAATCATAAACGGGTTTATTGTTCTCAAAAATGTACTGTTCATATTGACCATTCTGCGACATATTGCCGGACCCTTCCACGACATAATGGTTTCCCTGGACTGTTTCCATGAGGATAATTTTCGTGTGGGTATATGCTATTTTTACCCTCCAATTCTTTGAAACAGTTGCCGTCAGCATTTCATTGATGCCTGTCTTTGCATATATTCTGGTATTAACAAGAAAGAATAGGTTTTGAATGTCCTGGGATTCGTGAAGGCTTGATAATTCGGCAATAGTTTTTTTGCCTATTACATAGACAGCAATATATAGATCTGTTATTTTTTCTTTTGCCAGGACAGCCAGGATAAAGTCAAGTGTGACTATTGCTTTAATGGTAATTATGCGGTGCTGTGTTTGGGGTCCGGGTATGCTGGAAATCTCTGTTACGCTTGCATAAGCTTCCTTTATCCGATCATCCGTTGTTACGGTTATCGAATTGGACTTAAAATTATCAGATTTCAGGTCTTTTGCCCCGGCTATGCGGGATCTTTTCTTTCTTTGCTTTTTTGTTGGTTTGAACATTTATTGTCTTATTTGCATCATTATGCAACATAAGTGTATCAAAACGCTACAATATACAAAGGAAAAGTCTCGGAAGCCAAGTTGTATTGTTAACTTGTTATCAACATTTTTATTAACATTTCTGGGATTTAGGGAATAAAAAAACCGGAGCAGTACCCCGGTTCTGGCTCAATGCACACGGCAAAGAGGGATGATAAGTATTTTATGGTCCAGGAACCATTATTCCATTATTCCTAAATCAATTTCCACTGGTCCGTAATGATCAAGTTCAGGTACTGGCTTTTCAACTTCTGCTATAACTTTATCACCCCTATTGCTTCTAAAATAATATCTATTACCGCGCCTCATATAGTATTCCCATAATGGAAATGGATGCATAGTTGTATTCCACTCTTCAGATTGTTTTTCTATATTCAGCCAATCAGACTCATGGGATGAATTGATTATTATTTGATCATTAATCTTCAGTAAAAACTTTCCGCCGTTTTTCATATTATCATCTTTTAGTTTGGGATCCCTCCATATATTTGATTTTAATATATTGACAGGAATTGGATCATTAGATGTATGTTCATTTATAACCATCTCATCAGGTTTAAACTTTATTTGCTTTTCCATGATTAAAACAATTAATCAAATTTAATCATTTTCATTCTGATTCTCCATTAATTTTTTCACCGAATCATCATCATAGGATACCTCCATTTCCAAGCCTGGGTACTTTTTAAGTAATTTCTTCAGTACCTTGGCAATGATGTTTACATCCGGTGCTGTTATTGTTATCTCAATTTTCTTCATATTGTCAATTATTAAGGTCTTTTCATAGCCAAAGAGAAAGACCAATGTTCTTTTGTTTTTATTCTTAAATATTGATCTTTTGTATGCTCCATTAAGCTATATACTGCTGTACGAATTCTTTCTTTCTTCTCATCTTTTATTAAAGTGTGTTTATCCATGTATTCGACAAATTTATCAGGCATTAAATTACCTTTAGCTGCCTGGCATATTTTACAGGCATAAACCGTAACCGTGCCCCCCATTGATTTAGGATAAAAATGGTCTTTGGTACATCTTTCTTCCTGGCCACAATACCAGCATTTATCTGGTCTGCCCTTTTTCATATAGCCGTTTTAGATTAGCTTTCAATTTAACCATTGTGAACATATCCAATTCTTTAATGAGGGCATCTATTTTATCGGGACTGGGTTCGGGTAATCTGTTGTTTCCTGAGTCGGCACCGATGTTTACTTGCTGTGGGTTACAAAATTTAATCATACTCACCAAGCTGTTTAAATCAAAATCCATGATTGGCTCAATGGTGATATATTTTTCTTTAATCGATATTCTGCCAAATTCAATCGCCCTGTCAACTGGGTCGGGAGCATTACGCATTATTTCTGGATATACCCTGTTGGTTTCAATTGTCATGCAAAGAGTGAAAAAATTTAAATTACAGGTGGCCAATAAATCAAAGTATTTCGGGTTTTTACTTTGAAATAGATAGGAATTATTAAATTTTTTACAATGCTCAATTGTCTTAATTACCCACTCATAAGGGATATTTTTAGCAAAAATATCACATGATGAACCCACAAAAATAAAGTGGCCAATTCCTAAATCAGTTCTAAGCTCCCTTTCGTCTAATCTAATAGGATTTAATTCACCCCAACGCTTCATATAACAATAGCTGCAATCATGCGGACATCTGCCTTTAATGGTGTTCCAGGTGTGCGTTACCCATTCATACATATTACCCTTTGATTCATTTAATCCCATATTATTAAGTCCTTTTCATACCCCAATCATCCAATATTGACCGTGCAAATTCCCCGGCTTTTTTCATTGAATATTCAGTTCTTGTTTCATTTTGAGCAACCTTTTCAATATCAGAAATCAGGCCATTAAGTAAGCTCACTAATTCAATTAAATTATAAAACCTACCTTCATCAGTATGAGATTCACCAATTGGATTTATTGGTCCGATTAATTTTTTTACTACTTCATAGTTATTAATCTCTATTTTTGTTGGTTTTGGGTATTTTTCTGCTTTATTCATTTCTATTCTGTTTTAGTGAGAAGAACGTCCTGCAAGTATTCACCTGTTTGTAAAATATTATGCTCACAATAATTTTGCTCTTTAAGTTCATCTAACCAAACATTCCAATATTTCATTATTGCACCTATGAAATCAGGTGGGCTATTCCGAGCTATATATCTACTGAGATATTCATCTCTCAACTTATTTTGTGGGTAATAAAGTTTTATTTTAACACCCCTACTATTAAGTTCATTTAGTATTACAGGATCAGTAGAAATAAATAAATATTTTGTCTTGCCCATCACACTAATGACATCATCGACATAGTTTTGGGGGAAATTACCTTGTCTATATTCCCAACACTCAATCTCTATGTAATCACCCGGAAAATTATTGACCAAGTAGGTCTTACCAGTACCACAAAATGCAGCGTATAACATCATTAAGTCCTTTTCATAACTTTAAAATAATTGTCCGCGTTTTAGCTCCCAATCTTCAATAGACGCTCGGTGTCCATAAGCAGTCCATAACATTCTGTATCCAATTATATTTTTAAACTCCTCTGATATTTCATTTAATTTAGGAATCACCAATTCTCGCAGACCATTGCCCGATTTAATAAGCCATCCCCAACCTTCTGGTAATTCTTCTTCTGTTATTAGTTCTTTAGGAGTTACAACATAATGCAGGTTGCCAATTAACGTATTTTTGTATCCATTATTAGCAAAAGATTTATTATAATCTGATTTGCTTACTTTTGATTCAAAAACATAAAGGAAGTGGTCGGGGAATCCTATTTTGTGCCAAACATCTAAAGCCTCACTATGATTGTTGATTTTCTTTATCCTGTCAAAATACCGTATTTGTGGAAACCCAAAAGCTACACAATCGGCAACCCATCCAGATTTGAGTGTAAATTCTGTTGCCCATCGTATCCCAGAAGCTGTCATTCTTGAATTCATCCACAAAATCGCTCTAATTGATAATTCCTTATGTAAATCAGTTGCCATTTTGTTTATTAAATAACCATATTATTAAGTCCTAAAAATGCCCCGTTTATTTCAGAAGACTTTCCTTTCTGTCCGCAGTTGCCAACTGCGTGTCTCTGATTGGATAAGTAGGGGCCCTCCGTAACATATTATTAAAATCCATTTTTTTATATATCTATACTTAATAAATTGAATCCAGAATATTAGTTTGTTGTATTTAGGTAGTGAAAATGAACTGGGTTTTTGTAGTAATATGGCTCTTGGTAAATTGGATATTACTCTCCAGCCTTCACTAATTAAAAACGGAACAACAAATTTCCCTTTACCTTTCCATTGTTTATTCCACCACGTATCATCAATACACATAAACCCTCCTGGGACAATTTTATCTTTTGCTATTTGGGCAGCTTCATAATGCCATGATAAACAATGCTTTATTCCTAGGTCAACAGCATCAAGATAAAGCAAAGCCAATGTATTAGGATTGATATGATTAAGATATTCCTTTCCATCCATACAGAAAGCTTTATATGAGCATTTCGAAATTTTTGACAGGATTCCTATTGCCCGGTGTTGTGCCTCAATGTCTATATCAATTGTTATGAAAGTAATATGATTATCCTTACATAGTCTGCCAAGTGCAGCGGTGGATCCACTTCCTCTATCAGACCCTATTTCTGCAATTTCTGCAATCACATAATCATGGATCATAGATAAGCTTTGTTTGATATAAAACATATTAGCCTGAATCAATAGGTGTCCGTGAATATACATAGTTCTTTATATTCAAATAATTTATTTAATCTTGATCCCGGACTTGACGAATAAATCTTCATCTTGCCGTTTATTAGTTTTGCAATACGTTTCCATGATTTATAATGCCCCCTCCCGCTTGGTTTACTGTATTCTGTCCCTTTGCCAAAATAGTCCGGCCTGAAATGATTGGGATCATTGTTCTCAGTTGAAATATATTTGCGCCCTAACTTTTTTATTCCACTTGGATATTCTTTATATTTAGCATCACAACCGAGCAATACAGCTTCCTGATATCCGAGAATATAAAGGACTTGCAAAGAACAAACTGATACATCCCCCCAATAAACCAAATTATCGAAACTCAAATCATTAAATCTTTTGGGGATATCCTCAGTATTTATAAATGTAACCTTTTCATTATGAATTATATAATCTTTAGATTGGTCCCTTAAAAAAAATCGCTCAATAGGTGAATCCTTAATCAGCTTATTAATATCGGCTGCAATATTATAAAGTACCCTAAGATCGATACACATGAAATATTTAGGGTAAAATCCCCATTCTTCATAGGCTATATATGCCCTGTTGAATGAAATAGTATCCTTGCCTTTAAGTAATGAAATATCAATCTTGTTTAGGCTCGGGCCATTACCTATAATAAATGCTTGTTTCATTTGTCTTTAAATAGCCATATTATTAAGTCCTAATGTTTAATTCGGGAGTGTAATTTTTTTTAGTTCTGAAATTCTTATTTTCTTGATTGAATATGCCTCAAATTCCACACCTTCACTTATTGCAACTTCCTTATTCCAATAAATAGGTAATTTGTGGTCTGTTGTAATAAAATTCCCATTTTTATTCACCAATACGTAATAGTAAGTTTTCATGATTTCTGTTTATTAAATAACCATTTTATAAGTTCAACTTCATAAGTATTAAATTCAGCTTCTTTATCTGTTAGCTCCCTGATATCCCTGCGACACGTTTCGTCCGTATATTCACCCGGTGGAAAGCCTGTCATATCTGGATAGGCATCTATTTCTTCCTGTGTAACTGTATCATCCCCTAAAAGCAGCCGGAGCAATAGGTTTCTTGGTGCAATACGTTTAAGAAGTATTCTTTTGAGCTTTTCCTTTCTTCTCGATTCCGGCATAATATATATCTGCCATGCTTTGTTATGTAGTGCGTATGCTGGCATGGTTTGAAATATTATCCAGGCCCAGAGCTTTTGCCAACGGGTGCGGCTCCATAGTAAATAATAACCGAGAGTCATCCATACTTCATCCTCAAATGCAGAACCTTCTGTAATCCATACATCATTGTCTTGTTCTGGCGTTATCCTCCCAACCCAACGACAAAACCGCAAAAAGCCGTTACCTATTCTTGCACTAGGAATAACCCAGAAGTAGTAGAAAAATTCAGCACGTTTGTTTCCTGTAAGGGCTTTCATCCATGCGTTCATGCCGCGCATACCGGTCCAGTGTTTAACCTCTTTGTTAATCCAACATGGATCAATAAGAAAAGATTGGATTATGAAGTATGACCAATGATCGCGACTGGCCAATTCTTTATGATCTGGGTGTCTATATAATTTATGGCTTACTTTGTTATAACATTTCCATACTGAAGCCGACAGTGCGTATGGACCTCCATAAGCTATCCAGGCAAGCACCGTTCTGCCGATAGAATCCCGCCAGGATTTATTCGACCAAGTAGGTATCCAAATACGTATAAGAATCCAATCCCATAGCTTCTTCCACCAGGAACGCTTTTCTAAGCTTCGGTCACTTGGAATACAAAGCATACCGAATTTATCAAATACATGATAGCAGTCTTTTGCTGTTAGGTTTAGGCTCATGGCTTCCCTCCTGTTGGTTAAAATTTAGACACTAAATACACAAGTATAAAAAATAGAATAACAAGCAATATTTTAATTATAACTTCTCGTTTTTTATTCATGGCTGTTCCTCCTGTTCTTTTAGTTGTCTATTATATTCAGACCACAAATGGTGCTTATCTTCTTCGGTTAGCCAGTCTAAATTATAA
>CAZLTJ010000110.1:0-7008 GCA_964562425.1 uncultured bacterium | reverse complement strand
TACGTTTGATGCTAAGGATATCGAATCAGGTTTATATTATGTCCTTTGGAGCGGTAATTCTAAGTCGATTTGCGAAATTTTACTTGTAAAATAAACTGTATTTATATAGCTTTTTCGGATAAGAAAACGAGTATAACGATTCTAATGCTGATCTCATGTTGAATAAATAATTATTTTTTACAAGTTGCATATTCCAGTGAAGAATTTACATTATTTCATAAAAAAATAGCGGCGCAGGGATTTGAACCCCGGACACGCGGATTATGATTCCGCTGCTCTAACCAACTGAGCTACGCCGCCATGAAAAGCATCCAGTAATTAAAATTGTTTAAAGATATTGTCAAGATTTTTATCTGAAAGACATGAAGCATAATGTTCGAGCAACTAACTAACAGATTAAACAACGCATTTAGGAGTTTAACTAGCAGAGGAAAACTTAATACAAAAAATATTAAGGATGGACTTCAAGAAGTTAGAATGGCTCTTCTTGAGGCAGATGTTAATTATAAGATAGTTAAGCAGTTTATTCAAAATGTTGAAGATGAAGCTGTCGGAGATAAAGTTCTCACATCTATTACTCCCGGTCAACAGGTTGTCAAGATTGTTCATAATAAACTCATCGATCTTTTGGGTGGTAAAGCACCCCCAAAAATTTCATTACCACGCTCTAATCCCACAGTGATAATGCTTGTGGGACTTCAAGGCTCTGGTAAAACAACTCATGCAGCTAAATTAGCAGTATGGCTTAAAAATCATGACTGGAATCCAACATTGGTTGCCCTTGATATTTATAGACCTGCAGCTGCGCAACAAATTCAAACACTCGCTAAACAAATTGGCGTTGCCTCGGTATTACCTTCCTTTATGGAACAGCCGTTAGGCACTGCGCAGCGAGCTATTAAAGAAGCCAATACAAATGGATGGGATGTATTAATTCTTGATACGGCAGGAAGACTTCAAATCGATGATCAAATGATGAGGGAGTTAGAGCAACTCCAGTTTAAATTGAAACCTGATGCTGTTTTCTTAGTTGTTGATGCAATGACAGGTCAAACAGCTGTCGACGTTGGATATGAATTTGCGAGACGTGTTGGCATCGATGGGTTTGTATTAACCAAACTCGATGGTGACGCTAAGGGTGGTGCTGCATTGTCTCTAAGGGCTGTTGTGGGTAAGCCGATTCTGTTTGTTGGAACTGGCGAAAAACCTGATGCACTCGAGCCTTTTTATCCTGATCGCATGGCTTCTCGAATTTTGGGTTTAGGAGACGTAGTTACTCTTGTTGAAAAAGCTCAAAAAGCTTTTGACAAGAAGGAAGCCGAAAAAATGAAAAAGAAATTCATGCGAGCCGAATTTACCTTTTCAGACTTTCTTAATCAGCTTAAGCAATTAAAAAAGATGGGTTCATTTGAGGATCTTGTAAAAATGATTCCAGGTGGTTCTAAAATGGGATTAGATGTAGAGGAGAAGGAACTTGTATATATAGAAGCTATAATTAACTCGATGACAATTGAAGAACGTGAAAAACCAGATATAATAAAGGGCAGCAGGAGAAAACGAATAGCTCGAGGAAGCGGGACATCTGTTAATCAAGTTAACAGGTTGCTTAAGGAATTTTTTAGAATGCGCGAAATGTTTAAACGAATGAGAAGCGGGAAAAAAATCCCAGGTCTTCCTTTGGGATTTAAATTCTAGTGGTGAAATTTATGCCTCGAATTGACTTGAATAAATTTATGGAAGCATCACAACAACAAATAGTTAATGCAATAGACCTTGCAGCTTCCAGAAAAAATTCCACGCTTATTTCAGGTGACCTTGTTGAGGGTGATGTGACTTCTGTGCAACTTGTTAATGGAAATATTGTTATCGAGAAGATCTCATAAATGAATTCCAAACTTGGCAAAATTCTTTATTTCTCATATTTTTTTCCACCGACAGGTGGAATATCTTGCCAAAGAACTATAAGGTTCGTTAAGTATCTTAAGAAATACGGTTGGGATATAACTGTTGTTGCTTCTGGTGATTTTAAATCCTGGCGAGTAATGGATAAATCTCTCTTAGAAAAAGTTGAGAATGTAAAGAAAGTAACATATTCCTTACGAAGAATTGCAAGCTTCTATAACGGTGAAAAAAATCTAGCCAATCTTAACCTCGCTATTCGTTCAATACCTGGACTTGACCCGATGCATATCTGGACAAGAGAAGTTAAATTGGATTTGGACAGGCTGATTAAAAAGCATAAACCGGATATAGCAATAATTACAATTCCTCCATTTAGTACCACGGAACTTGCTGAATCTATAAAAAAAATTGATGAAAACATTAAGGTTATTCTTGATATTCGTGACCTTTTTTGGGTATTTAAACCATACGGTTCATTTATAAGACATGTGGCAAATATCGTCCAAAACTACTATGCTCAAAAAAAGTTCCAAATTTGGTTGAAATATTTCGATGGATTCGTTGTTCCCGATGAATCTTTTACAGTTACAATTGAAAACTACTCCGATTCTCCAGTGGAAACAATTCCTACTCCATTCGACCCAGACGATTTCAAAAACCTTAAACCATACTCTAAAAACGAGAAATTCACAATCCTTCATTCAGGTAGTTTTAATAGGTATAACTCCCCAAACCTTTTAAAGATTATTTTCCATACTTTACCTGATGATGTATTATCAAAAACTGAATTGATTCTTCAGGGGAATATGTCCAAAAAAGCAGAAAAAATATTAAATGAAATTTCATTTGCTCGAATTGAAAAACAAGTTCCATTTAAATACGCGTTACAGGAACAATGTAAATCAGAACTAAATCTTGTATTTGTATCCGTTCCAAATGGCAAAGGCGGTGAGCAGATAGTTCCTGGCAAGGTTTTCGATTACATAGGTGCAGGACGTCCAATTTTAGCAATAGGTCCCAAAAATTGTGCACTACTTAGACTTATCGAGTCAAACCAACTGGGATTCTGGGCTTCGATAAAGGAACCAGAAATTGCATCCGGCATGATTACAAAAGCTTTCCGGCAATGGCAAAATGATAAATTAATGCCTATCGGTAAGCAAAGAGAAAACTTTGAGGCTTTGATCGTTGTAAAAAGATTATCTAATTTCCTTTCGAGGCTTGTTTAATATGAGTAATATAATTATTGGAACTTCTGGTTACTTTTTCCCGGATTGGTATGGAACTTTCTACCCCAAAGGTTTGAAAAGAGATATTTGGTTAAAGTATTATGCGATGCACTTTCAAGCGCTTGAGCTTAACACTACATTTTACGCAATTCCCAAACAAGATTTCATTGAGAAACTAATAAATCAAATTCCAGAAAATTTTCAACTTATAATAAAAACGCCACAGGTACTGACGCACAGAGAAGCATGCAGTGAGGACATTAGAATAATTTCGCAAAAATTCCAAAATTCAATATCACCAGCAATTGAAAAGGGAACATTTAACGGATATTTAATACAGTTCCCCGAATCGTTTTATCCAAATCGAACAAACTTTGAAAGAGTAGTATCGATTGCTGAATTTTTATCAGGTCCGTTATTTATAGAATTTAGAAACATATTATGGAAAAATCAAAACAACTTGAAATTCATGAAAGATAATAGAATTTCTTGGGTAATACCAGATTCTCCTCGACTTGGGAAACTAATGACGAATGAACCGATAATTACAACCGATAAATCTTATCTAAGACTTCATGGAAGAAATAATAAATTCTGGTATGGAAAGGGTAATCGATATGATTACAATTACTCTAATGAAGAGATGCTTGAAATTTTCGATCTTGTAAAACTTCTTTCCACTCGATCAAGGGATGTCTATGTATTTTTTAATAATTGCCATAATGGACAAGCTGCTATGAATGCTATAAAATTATCTAAGTTGTTTGGAGCCACATTTCCCCAGCAGGAGCTTTTTTAGAAAATTTTTTTTCGCACATTAACCATCTTTTTTAACTTCCTTGAAAAATTGCACTACTCCATTTAAACAAACCTTAATACACTCCGTCGTTGCGGGAAACTAAAAATTATAATATCTTATCATGTAATGAAATTATCTAAACCAAAAATTATTATTATAATCTCTTTGATAATCTTGCTTATCGCAGGAGTTGTAATTATCAGGAGATCGGCCAAAGTTCAGGTTTGGCTTTTAGGTTATGCATTCAAATTGTTTAATCTCGACATTAAACTTACATATTCAAAATCTAAAATACTTCCCGGTTACATTTACCTTGAATATTTAGCGGCGTCTTACAATTCGGAAAAATTGAAAATTTTACTCACTATTGATACATTGGAAATCAATTACAAGTCGTTGAATCCTCCGGTGATTAATAATCTAAGAATAGTAAATCCAAAGATTAATATTAAGACAAAACAACTGGAAACTGTTGAGAAAAAGAAAAGAAAACCTATAGAATTACCTGTTTTTTCAGTAGAAAAACTCGAAATATTAAACGGAATTCTTCAGTTAGATAACAAGAAAATCGATAAGATTTTCTTTAAAGGAGATATATCTTCTTCAGCTTCTTCAGCAACCAGCTCATTGGAAAATTTTACTGCAGTACTCCCAAACGGATATACAATACTAACAAAAGGCGATTTTAATTTCAAACACAACTTTATATTCTATTCAGGTCATTTAAAACTTCCAATTTCCGATTTTTCAATAGAGATCGATTCATTGAATCCATTTCCGATGTCGTTCCATCAGATAAAGATCGATGGTGGTATTGTCGATTTTGATGAGATCAATGAACTTTTGGGACATACAATTTTAGAGGGTATCGGTGCCTGTAATTTGACACTTCTAAGCAAACGAAAAGGTGATTTTAACGGTGAATTTATATATAGCGGTGATATTTACGGCATCCCACTATCGAGCGAAGGTAGATTCAGCTTTAATGGAAAAACAAGAAAAGGCTTAATCGAAGCTAAAAACGGCATAATCGGGGATGCAGAATTTTCTGAGGGAAGCTTTAATTTCGATCTTGCTTCGGACACTTTACTCTTCAAAGGTGAGTTTGCAAATCTTAAGCTAATAAACATTAATAAATCCACTGTGAAGGGTATTAATTTTATAGGTGATATTGAATATAACGGAAAAATTACTGACATCATAATCTTGAATCTTACTTCAGGAAATTCTACTTTAGATGTATTCGACTATTCTATAGAAAATCCTGAATTAGATGTAAACATTCAGATTAATAATGAAGTAATAAATTTCGCTGGTTCTATTAATTATCTCGATAATTTCATTATCGCTTCGGGTTTAGCCTCACCAGATTCAATTTTTATCTCCGCTGATGTGGATTTTAGAAAACCTGCTGAAGTAATAGAAATTCTTGGGTTAGATTATGAATTAAATGGTAATGTAATAGGTCAGATGGATATAGAGGGTAAACCTGGAAATATGGTAGTAAGGCTTTCATTTAACTCCGATATGTTTGGTTTCCAGGATACAGAAGCTGAAAAAGTCTTTCTTTTAGCTTCAGGCAACATTAGAAACGGTAAACCTTTTGTTTTGTTTACTTGCTCTGCAGAAAAAGTTAAGGCTTCAAATATTAATATCGATTCAGTCCAAATAATTGGAGAAATGAACGATAATGTTTTTAATCTAGATGAAGTAAACTTATTCTCAGATGAAATAAATGCTTCACTATCTGGACAATATAATATAGATTTAAAGACTTTAGAACTTGACAAATTAACATTATTCTCACATATAATCGATGCATTCCTTTTGCAACCCATTTATATCTCTTTTGAAAACGGATTTAGCTTCAGCCCAATTCACATTTCAATTGGTGATGGTATAGTCGATGTGGATACACTTTGGATAAAGGGAAACAACTTAATTGTATCTGGTTCGACAAATCAATTAGAAATAAATAATTTTCAGTCAATACAGGATTTTGTTTCCGGTTCCATCATTTCTAATTTTATTCTAAATATTGATCTTAAATCCTTTCAAGGGATAGGTCACCTAACTGGAAGAATAATTAACCCAAGAACACTTGACATTGGATGGGATAGTGCAAGTTTCAGAATTCTTCTGGATAAAAGCGACCTCAAAATTGATGTGCTCAAATTTTGTAAGCTTGGCTATGATTTAAATCTCTCTGGCAACATTAATTTCCTCGAAAAGAACCCATATTTGGATTTGAATATTACATCTTATGGAGATGTTAATAGTATAATGGGAAAAATTCTTAAAGACGTTGATTTCACAACTGGATATTTGAAAATTAATACCTCAGTTCAAGGTCCTTTAAAGGACTTAATTCTGTTCGGTAACATAAGATTAGAAAACACAAATGTAGTAACTACGCTCATTGACGATACCCTTAAAAATTTAACAATTTTTGCAAAACTTAATGGAAGTAAAATCAGTATTGACACCATCTATGGTGAAATTCGTACAAAACCGATACAACAAAAAGGATTGATAGGTAAGTTATGGAATAAAATCTTCGGAGAGAAATATATCTCAGGTAACTTCAGAGGTGAAGGTGATTTCTACACGTCTACCGATGTTTCACAACAGCTCAGAATTTTATTATTCATGGAAGAACTTCCACTAAAATCCAGCAGCAACGGTTTTAACTTTCTTGCAAATGGTAAACTTGAACTTACCGGTTTCCCGATGCAACTTCATGGTGATGTCAGCATAAAACAAGGCAATTTACTGAAACTCAGCAGTGCCTCACCCAGTCAATCAAAAGTTCCACTGGAAGTTGAGGCTTCGATTTCTATCGAGGAACTGTTAATTCTTACAAAAGAGTTAGAGGGAAAAATTACAGGTGAAATCTATGTAATCACGACAGATAGTATTCTCTCATTCTTAGGCGATCTTAAAATTCTTTCTGGTAAGTATTTTGCATTCGGACAGACGTTTAATATGCAAAAAGGCTTTGTTTCTTTTCAGGAAATAAGCGTAATAGATCCAGAAATAAATATTCTCGCAACTACGAGTGTAGGTGAAGAAGAAATA
>CAZLTJ010000109.1:0-7035 GCA_964562425.1 uncultured bacterium | reverse complement strand
AATTTATACAGTGTATCAATAATTATTATTTTCTTCACATTTTCTCAAATATTTGGACAAGAGAGCAGTTCACCATGCCTATCTTTAGAAGAGTGTATTAAACTTGCTCTAAAGAATAATCCTCAATATCTTTCATCTATATACAAGGTATCAGAAAGCAAAGAGCGAATTAATGAGGTTCGGGCGGAATTTTTGCCGACATTTGGATTAAATGCAAGTACACGCAAGAATTCTGACAACAATAATAATAGTGAAAGTGGAAGTTTAATATCTAGCAAATATAATCTGGGTTTTTCCACAGGTTATACTCTTTATAAGGGTTGGAAAAATCTCGCTGCAAATGATGCAGCTAAATTCAATTACCAGTCGGTGTTCTATCAACACGAAAGTAATCAACAAGATATAATTCTACAAGTTAATCAAACCTATTATCGACTTTTGCAGTCGGAACATCTGATACGGGCTGCGGAAAAATTTGCTCAAAGTGCTAAGCTCCATATGGATTTTGCCAATGCGCGATTCGAGGCGGGTCTTGCTTCGCATTCAGACGTATTGAAGGCAAAGGTAGAATTATCTAATGCGAATCTATCACTGATTCGAATCAGAAATAGACGATTGTCTATACAAGGAGCATTGAACGTTTTAATAGGTCAGGAGCCCTATAAACCTATAAAAATAATAGATAATTTAGAATACCTCGACCGGAATGAAGCTATGGAACTGGAAAAAATTATAGAACAAGCTATAGATAATAGACCAGAAATAAAGATGATTGAAGCACAGCTTTTTGCACAAAGGTCTAATATTCGACAGATTGGAATAGATTACTATCCTTCAATTTCTATGGATATCAATTATAACTGGGATGGTTTAAATATGTCAAGATTAGATAATCAATGGTTTGCAGGATTATCTTTAAATTATCCTATTTTAAAGAGGTTTGGTATTTCGGCAAAAATTAATCGGGAAACGTTTGCGCTGCAGTCATTGGAAAAGCAAAAAGAGGCATTGCAGCAGCAGATAAATTTGGAGGTTTGGGATGTCTACATTTCTGTAAAAGAAGCTAAGGAACGTATAGATAACACTGAAGTATATTTGGAGAATGCCCAAGAAAATCTCAATATTGCCGAAGGGGAATATCGTGAAGGAGTGGGTTCAATGATAGGTCTTATTGATGCTCAAACGGCATTAGTCACAGCAGAACAAAGCAATATTGAGGCATTAGCAGATTTCAAGGTTGCTTTAGCCACCCTAAATAGAGTTTTAGCCATCAAGGATATTAAATAAGTGATAACAAGATGAAGAAAAAAATTACCATTATCATAGTTTTAATTATTTTAGTGTTTTTTACAGTTTTTTTAAACAAATTTTTATTGCGCAGTCAGAATGATATAGCCAGCGAGTTTAAAACTACAACCGTAGTGAGGAGAGACATCGGGTCTACTATTATGGCAACAGGTATCATAAAACCAATGGTTGGAGCCGAAGTAAAGGTCGGTTCGCGAATTTCAGGAATTGTGAAAAAGCTTCGCGTAAACATTGGCGACTTTGTAAAAAAAGGTCAAATTATCGCAGAAATTGATGAACCAGAATACAAAGCAATACTTAATCAAAGTATAGCAGCTTTGAAAAGTGCACAGGCTGAATATGAATATGCGAAAATGAATTTTGAGCGGCAGAGTTCCCTATTGAAACAGAATTTCATTTCACAGCAACAGTATGACCTGGCTGAAAATTCATTAAAAGTTACCGAGGCTAAACTAAACAAGGCGGAAGCAGATGTAGAATATGAGAAAGTGCAGGTTTCTTATACTAAAATCTATTCCCCAATTTCAGGTGTGATAGGTTCTATTTCTACGCAGGAAGGTGAGGCTGTTGCAGCTAGATTTGCTGCACCTACTTTTATGACAATTATTGATTTGACCAGACTTGAGGTACATGCTTATGTTGATGAAACAGACATTGGAAGAATCGAAGTTGGACAAGAAGCAATCTTTACTGTTGACACTTATCAAGATGCGGAGTTCAAAGGAAAGGTTACAGCAATCTATCCAAAAGCAGTTATCAAAGACAATGTAGTTAATTATATTGCAATAATCCAGATTACAGATTTTCAAGAAAAGACACTCCGACCCGAGATGACAACATTTGCCACGATTTTTCTTGAAAAAAGGAAGGATGTGGTTGTAGTGCCAACAAGGGCTGTCAGGAGAGAGCGAGGAGAAAATTTTGTTTCAGTTTTAGATGGTAAAAACATAGTTAAACGCGGTGTTACAGTTGGATGGAAAGATGATGGTTACACAGAAATTATCAGCGGGTTAAATGAAGGAGAAGAAGTGGTTGTTTCAGAAAGCAATAAGGAGAATAAACGATGAGCAACATAATGATTAAAGCAAAAAGCATTACAAAAATCTATATTAAGGGAGGCAGTGCTGAAATTTGTGCACTGAAGGATGTGTCGGTTGAAATCCAAAAGAGGGAATTCGTATCAATTATGGGTGCATCGGGTTCTGGTAAATCGACGCTTATGAATATAATCGGTTGTCTTGACAAACCGACAAGCGGTACATTTATGTTAGAAGGAATAGATGTAAATAAACTTGATGATGAAGCATTAGCAAAGTTGAGAAACAAGAAAATAGGATTTGTTTTCCAATCTTTCAATTTGCTCCCGAGAACAAATTCGCTTGAGAACGTTGAACTTCCACTCATCTATTCTGACAAAGAAAACATTACCCGTCTCTCAAGTCAAGCTTTAGAAACGGTTGGTTTGAAGGATAGAATGCATCACTTTCCCAATGAATTATCTGGAGGGCAGCAACAGCGGGTTGCGATTGCTCGGGCGATTGTCAATGACCCGGAGATTATCTTTGCTGATGAGCCAACCGGCAATCTCGATACCCGTGCAGGACTTGAAATTATGTCTCTTTTCCAGAAACTCAATAAGCAAGGTAGGACGATTGTTTTGGTTACGCATGAATCCCACATCGCTCAACATGCTAACCGAATTATAAATATCTCTGATGGAAAGGTAGTTAGCGATGAAATCATGAGCCATCCCAGGAATGCAGAAGAGGAGTTAAAAACTGTCATTTCAACGGATGAGAATAATGAAAAAGATTAGAATTACTAAGATTGCATTTAAAAGTTTGCTCAAAAACAAGTTTCGCACCTTCTTAATGATGATTGGGGTTATCATCGGTGTTGCCGCTCTGACAATTATTGTTTCGGCTGCATTGGGTGCACAAGGTCGCATCATGAAACTTGTAGAGAAATTCGGTCTTAAGAATATTGCAGTATTCTCTGGTCCCGGACGGGAGATTGGGTACCCATTTGCTGGTGAGACTACCACTACTTTAACCCTTGAAGATGCTGAGGCATTGAGAAATGAAATAAAAAATATCAACTTTATAGCATGTATAAGCCGAAAACAAGACGTAGAAGTGAAATTCAAAGAACGCTCAACAACGGTATTGCTTATAGGTACAACCCCCAACGTTTTCTGATATTAGGGAATGGTATGTAAATGAGGGTGATTTTATTACTGATGAAAATATGGCAAGTCTACAAAGAGTATGTGTTATTGGTGAAACAGTTCGAAAAGAACTTTTTGGGAATCTTAATCCAATCGGTGAAAGAATCCTTATAGGTAACGTACAGTTCCGGATAAAAGGAATAATGCCATTATGCGGTGTCAGTCCTGCTGGTGAAGATTTCGATAATCTCGTCTATATTCCACTTAGCACTTTCATGAGACGCGTGGCGAATATAGATTACATTTTTGGTATCAGAGCTATGCTTAAAAATCCAAGATATATAAATGAAACAATAATTGATATTAAATCACTTCTTCGCGAGCGTCATAAATTGCCCGATGGGTTTCCCGATGATTTCTCTGTCAGGACCCCAAAAGAGATAACGGAAATGTCGGAAAAACTTGCAGGGACATTCAATATTTTTCTGGCATTAGTAGCAGGGATATCTTTGATCGCAGGAGGTGTCGTAGTTGCAAACATCATGTTAATTTCAGTAAACGAAAGGAAAAAAGAAATTGGTTTGAGAAAAGCAATTGGTGCACGCAGCAAAGATATAAAAATACAATTTTTACTTGAAGCAACTGCTGTTACGCTGACAGGTGGATTAATTGGGATTATTCTGGGGACAGTTGTGTCAAAAACATTGGAAATTTTGATGAATGTGCCGATTTCGATATCTTGGGAGAGTTTTGTACTTGGAGTAATTTTTTCATCTTTAGTCTGGATAATTGCAGGACTCCAGCCTGCAAGACGAGCAGCATCGCTCCAACCAATCGAATCTCTCAGATTGTAAACCAATTTCTAAAAAAAATTCAGTATAAATACAATTAATTCAATGGATATTGATAATGAAAACAATTAGAATTACTAAGATTGCATTTAAAAGTTTGCTCAAAAACAAGTTTCGCACCTTTTTAATGATGATTGGAATTGTCATAGGTATTACTGCCCTGACAATTATTGTTTCGGCTGCATTGGGTGCACAAAGCCGCATCATGAAACTTGTAGAGAAATTCGGTCTCGATAGCATTATGATATTTGCTGAAGCAGGAAGGGAAATGGGAATGCCGACTGATGGACAAACTTTTACTACTTTGACCGCCGAAGATGCTGAGGCATTAAAGCGGGAAATTAAAAATATTGTTGAGGTGGCACCTTTCAGTCGTAATATTCAAAGAGAAGTGAAATTCAAGGAGAATTCGACCTCAACAAGGATTTTTGGAGCAACCCCAACATTGGTTCCTATTTGGGATTGGGACGTGGTTGAAGGGGATTTTATTACTGATGAAGATATAGCAAGTTTGAAAAGAGTATGTGCTATTGGTGAAACTCCTCGTAGAAAGCTTTTTGGGAATCTTAATCCAATTGGCGAGAAAATTCTTATAGGAAATGTTCAATTCGAAATAAAAGGAATCATGGAATCGAAAGGTGTTAGTCCAGGTGGTGGGGATATGGATAACCGCATCTATATTCCGCTCAGTACCTTCATGAGACGCGTGGCAAATGTAGATTATATTTCTAATGTGAAAATTCAAATTAAAAACCCAAAAGATATAATTGAAACAGTATCTGATATTAAGTCGCTTCTTCGCGAACGTCATAAATTGGCACCCGGTATTCCTGATGATTTTTCTATTAGAACTCCAAAAGAGATAACGGAAATGTCAGAGAGACTATCAGGCACATTTAATATCTTTTTGGTGTTAGTGGCTGGTATTTCTCTGATTGCAGGAGGTATTGTAATTACTAACATCATGCTAATTTCAGTAAATGAACGGAAAAAAGAAATAGGTTTAAGGAAAGCAGTCGGTGCACGAAGTAAAGATATAAAATTGCAATTTCTTTTTGAATCTATTGCTGTTACACTAACAGGTGGAGTTATCGGTGTTGTACTGGGAATAACCGGGTCAAAAATTTTTGAAATTATAGCTCAAATTCCAACCTCGATTTCCTGGAAAAGTGTTATTCTTGGAGTTATTTTTTCATTTTTGGTTGGGATTATCGCAGGACTCCAGCCTGCAAAGCGAGCAGCATCGCTTCAACCAATCGACGCGCTTAAACTATAAAACAGTAATGAAAATTACCCGGAATATAAAGATATCAAGGAAACAACTGACAGCGCACAAGATGCGAACGGTATTAGCACTGATTGGGATTATCATTGGAGTTTCCTCTGTTGTTATTATGGTAGCAATTGGCAAAGGAACACAGAAAGAAGTATTGGGTAAAATTGAGGATATGGGCACAAATTTGGTAATTGTGAATGCCGGACAGATAAGAACGTTTGCAGGACGTAAGGATGTTCGAGGAACATACAGCACATTGACAATGCAGGACGTTCAAGCAATCATTCGTGAGTGTCCTGCTGTGGAATCAGCCGCTCCGGTTCAAAGTAAAAATATTCAAGTAAAGTATGGAAATTTTAGTACCAATACAACTATTATCGGTACTACACCCAATTTTCAGATAGTCAGAAACTTTTACACAAATCAGGGTTCTTTTTTTACTGAGATAGATAACACTGCTAATAGGCGAGTTGCAGTCCTTGGACACGCAGTTGTGGATAATCTCTTTGAAAATTACGAGCCTATTGGTGAAACCATACAAATTGGTAAAATACCATTTGAAGTCATTGGTATAATGGAATCCAAAGGTGTTGATATTAACGGTATGGACCAGGATGACCAGATATTCATTCCAATTAAAACTGCACTTCGGCGAGTATTCAACTTGACATATATAAGTCAAGTAAACATCCAAGCATTGAGTGAAAATTCGATAATAACTGCTTCTGAACAAATTAGTGAACTGTTAAGGGAACGGCATCGATTAAATAGACAGAACAAGCCAGATGATTTTATTATACTGAATCAAGTTAATCTTCTTGAAACACACCGTGAGACAGCAGAAACATTCACATCACTCATTGTTGGAATTGCGGCAATATCTCTTTTTATCGGGGGCATTGGTATTTTATCAATTATGCTGATTTCAATTCGCGAGCGAACGAATGAAATTGGTTTAAGAATGGCTGTTGGGGCGAGGAGAAAAGATATTCTCACACAATTTTTGATTGAGGCTTTAATGCTCAGTATAGGAGGAGGTTGTATCGGCATTCTATTTGGCGTTGTTATTTCAATGGTTATTGGATTGGCGGCAGCATGGACAACAAGCATTTCATTCACACCCATCGTTTTAGCTTTTAGTTTCTCTCTTGCTATCGGAGTTTTTTTTGGAGTATATCCTGCTCACCGCGCAGCAACCTTGAATCCTATTGAAGCATTGAGAAGCGAATAAAATGTGTCTTAAGGTTCAGCTATTGTATCACTTGTCAAAGAATTATAAAGTGGAAAATCAACGTAAATGAATCTTGCCTTTATGGGGGTGGGCAAAAGTATAAATTTTGTTGTTTGAATTAATAATTTTAGAAATATTAATGTTTCTGGTTCTTCTCCATTTTCTGGTATACTATACAAGATATAGTATAGCATAGAGATTG
>CAZLTJ010000108.1:0-7036 GCA_964562425.1 uncultured bacterium | reverse complement strand
ATATCATGAAGGAATGTGGATGGAAATCCCTTGTTACTTTCCATCAAAAGAGAAAGGGAACCGTTCAAATCAATATCCTAGAGATACCGGTCATTGAGAAGCATTTCGCCAAACATAATATCGATGCCTGGACAGGGGAGTACTTGAAATAAATCCAAAGTCATGATATATATAACATTTTACCATGCGAGAGATATTTTTAAAGGCCACGAATTTGCTCCTTGGATTAAGAAGATGTTCCCTAATGGAGTGAAATTCGAAGGAACAAGAACTGGTAATTATTATCCCACTATTGGTATATCTTCTATTGAAGATTTTGAAGATGCTAAATCTATTATTTCGGGAAAAGATATAATTCAGATAAGGGGTGAATTTACCCTCTTAGAACAGTTGACGTATGGTGTACGTGATTTTGATAATTCAATAGAATAAAATAGAATACTATAAACCCAAAGTCATGAAAAACGTGAATATCTATCATGATTTCTACAATAAAATATGGACTGGCAGGTACCTCCTTTGCCTGGTTTTTAGGTTGCCAGGCATGTGGTCAATCAGACCTGCTAGTCCTATTCTTTTAATAATAAAGCTATGAAAAACATTATACTATTATGCTTGATTTTGGGTGCGATGTCAATATCATGTTTGACACTCAGGACTGCTCAAAACGAAAATGAATTTAATGATTCATTTCAATATCACGGATCGTTTGATTCTTCTGCAGTTTTGGACGGGCGGTTCATTCAGCCCAAATACACAATGATCTATACTGACAGTCTTGATATGATCCCTATCTGGGGGAAGAGGTGTGAATTTATCCAGGGCGAAGGAGTTTACACTATTGCCGAATGGTGGAGTACCCCTCCTGGAAGTGGGCATTGCAAATACTTTGTTATCAATTTGAGTAGAACATTGAAATATTCAATAAAATAATAGCCTTGAATAAAGCGGAATCATATTGCTATGTGATTAAAAAGCACCTTAAAAACTACAGGGCCAGGGTACTTCTATATTACAGCAACCAGCATTCGAACTCACAAGATAGGATTGAAGTCATAAAAACAGGTGATCTAAAAAAAGATCTACAAACTCTTAAAAAGCTGGTACAGGATGAAATTCCCGGGAAAAGAAGAATCAAAATTGAAGAAGAACAGGAACTTATCAGGGACCATAATCAAACCCGGATAACAACAATAGATAAGTTTTTTATATGCATCCACTAGAAGGCATAAATGAGATTAAAGTGGTTGTAATGACCCCGGAGGAACTACAGGATCGAGACGCAAGGCTGATCGCCGACACTGTGGAATCCACCCTGATAAAGATTGGATGGAATGTCACTAGCTGGGCCTCCGGGAGGGTATATCGCACAGAAATATTAAGAGCTATTCCACGCAGAGAATTTGACAAGGCGGTCCGTGAAGGTCATTTAAAGACCAGAAAAAACGATGAGACTAAAAGAAATTCCAGGGTGTATGTATTACGTGAAAACTGGGAGAGATACCGTAAATGGAGGAATAATAAGAAATTTTGAAATGGAATGTAAATAAAAAGATATGAGTCACAGTAAGAAAATAAAGAAAGCATACCTGATATATTTCAGGGAGAAAAAGCGGAAGTCATGATAAAAACAAGTATTGAAAAATTAGCAGAGGAAATCGGATTTGATATTGGAAATTCTGATGATGTCACCCAGGCCAATCTATTAAATGGATTTTGTCGTGGGTTAAGAAACTCAATGAATAGCCAAAAACTTGACATGCAATTATCATACATAGTGGACAAACTGAAACCCGAAGCGCACAAGGTTTTAAGAGCATTGATTGATTTCATCGAATTAAAAGAAAAAGAATAAACCCAAAGTCATGAAAGATCCACGCGACCAAAAAGAACCGGAATATTTCTTCTGTACATGCGAGAAGTGCAAGGGTGATTCTGTCGGTTATGAGTATAACGATATGCTTGATCCCTTCGGGGAATGTATATCCCGTTGGTGTGCTAACCTGGCAACCTTGTACCGGCTTGAAAACGAAGGGCCAGAGGTACCATTGACAAATGCTGAATATGAATTAAGGAAGATAGGGGCAACGCCTTTCTTTTTGAGGTATTACCAACTACCCCTTGAGCCTTTTATCAAGCCTGATCAGGTTGATGAACTCTTTGAGGAAATAGCACAAATGAATAAGCCATGAAACGAGAAATAAAATATCGGATTTGGACAGGTTCTATAATGATGCAACCAAAGTCATTAATGATCATGCATCAAGAAACTGTCAGCGGTCTTACTGTCGGACAATGGGAAAGTCAGATTTATCTTGAATACACCGGACTAAAGGACAGCAAGGGAACTGAAATCTATGAATCTGACTACTTAAGAATAAGTCATATTGATGAAAAGTTTTCACCCGTTCAGGTAACTGTAATATGGGACAGGCTTTGCTGGATGTGTGGCAAAGGGAAGTCATTATTTAATTATTCAACAATACCTGATTTAGAGATTGAAGTTATCGGCAACATATACGAAAATCCTGAATTAATAAAATGAACAATGAGACACGACATTTTAGCCCTTGTTTTATTGTTGATAGCGACCCTGGCCGCTGTGACAGTAATATTTATTATCAGGCATGGGTTGAAAGATGCCAGAAAAAGGCCAGCAAGGAAACTATTAAACGGAAATATAGCATTTAAAAATTAATCATGGAAAAATCAGAATCAATAAAAGAAATTGCTTTGGCTTTGGCAAGCTTTCAGAGCCAGATGGAGCCTTTGAATCTTGACGCTGAAGTTAAAGTAAAAACCAAATCCGGAAGTACTTATTCTTTTAAATATGCAACCTTCGGGAATATCGTAAAATCCTGTAGGGATAAATTGGCGAAAAATGGATTATCTATAAGTCAACTTGTCGGGGAGGGTGGTTCTGTAACTACCCTTTTAATGCATTCATCTGGGGAATTTCTTCAAAATACCTTAACCATAACAAGTGAAGAAACCAATCCCCAGGCCATAGGATCTGCGATTTCCTATGCAAAAAGATATTCCTATGCTTCTATTCTTGGACTTGTTTCAGACCAGGATGATGATGCCAATATTGCCGAAGGGAATGAATTTAAAGCTAAAAAAGAATCTGCAAAGGAAAAACCAAAAGAAACTAAAAAGGAATTCCCCTGGATTAACGATAAGCAGGTAAATGAATATACAAGAAAAATCCAGGATGGAGTTTATAATAATTTTACTTCGGACAGCTTTATAAAACAATTGCGTCAACATTTTAAGGTAAGCAAGGAAAATGAAGAATCCCTTAGACATGAACTTGAATTTCAACAAACATTAATGCAGGAAGAACCTGAAAAAGTATAATCATGGAAACAATGACACCGGTTTCAGTAATAAGATTAATGCCTGAAAGTAAAGATCAGGTCGAATTATTCATCCAGGGAGCCACTGAGCAAATTTTAAATGGACAGGTAGATCCTTTGGAAGCGGCAATTTATCTAAAAACTATGGAGGATGTTCTTAAAGGTATCCGGGATAATAAAGAAATTAAAGAGATGATTCGCTTTGAGATCATTGAACGTGGTGGTGAGGTTAACCTGGGTAATGCCAAAATAAAAAATATTGATCGTTCCAATTGGGATTATTCTGAGGATACACGCTGGAACGATTTTAAAAATCAGATTGAACTTTTAAATGAACACAGGAAAAACAGGGAAAAAATGTTGCAGATTCTTGAAAAAGAGGTCGCGGATCCCGATTCAGGTGAAATGATTTACCCGGCAAAGAAAACAATATCTCAATATCCAAGAGTAACATTAAAATGAACATTGCATCATTTGAACAATTAGAAGAAGAAGCAAAAAGCATACAGAATTTTCTGGATATAACAATAAGTGAAGATCCAACGGAGGCAACGCAAAGAGGTAATGATTTGGCTGTTTACATATCCAGGACAGGAAAAATGCTGGCCGATGCGAAATATCACAAAGATAAACGCATGAAAGGAACCAGTATGACAAAAATTAAAGAATTGGGGAGGGAAATTGATATACCTGCCAGCACTTTAAATGAACTGATAAAGTCATCCTGTTACCTGGAAAATTACCTGGTGAACTGGATCGAGCGGATAAACCGTACAGCTACCCATCAACTTGATTGGTGCCGGACACTAATTTCTAAGGCCAAGGAAGAGATGAGATTGAGTAATATGATACTATAAACCCCGAATTGGATGTAATATGAAATATAGGATTAGGGAATACCATAATAATTTTAGTGTTGAAGGGTTGTTCACTGAAACCAAGAAGCATTTGTTTAAGAAAGTAAGGAAGCATTTGTTTAAGAAAGACGAAACAAGACAGGTATGGAAACCATTAAACACGTGGGGAAGTGAATGGCATATACAGAGTATGGGGCCACTACCACCCGGTGCGGACTTTAAATCACTAGATGAGGCAAAGGAATTTATTGATTTGTTGCTGAAGCCAGAGATATTTTATTACTATCCATAAAAATCCTAATCTAGTGATACTATGAGTTTAAAGACAGCAGATAAATGGTTCTCAAAATACATTCGGGCCAGGGATGCGGATGAGAGTGGTTATTTAATCTGTATCAGTTGCGGGGAGCCGGTACACTGGAAAAAGGCCGATGCCGGACATTTTATTAAACGTCAATATAAATCAGTCAGGTTTAATGAAAAAAATGTCAATGGACAATGCCGCAAATGTAACTGGTTACTTCAGGGGAATGATATTGAATATGCAAAGGGGCTTATAAAAAAGTGGGGTCCCGGGATTATTGAAAAGTTGGAATTAATGAAAAACAGGACCCTTCCAATGGGACGGTTTGAATTAAAACATATCGCAGATTATTACAGGGACAGATTCAATCAAATGAAGAAATTAAAAGGGCTATGATGGATGAACAGCATGCAATAGAAATCATTCAAAAATACGAACCACCCGAAGGTTATCATGTTGCTTTTTCTGGTGGCAAAGATTCTGTTGTTGTTTATGATCTTGTTAAAAAAGCATCAGTTAAATATCAAACTTATTTCTATTGTACTACTATTGACCCGCCCGAATTATTGAGGTTTATCCGTAAAGAATATCCAGAAGTCATTTGGCTAAGACCAAAGAAATCGATGTATAAATTAATCATTGATAAAGGTCTGCCTTTAAGGCAAAGTAGATTTTGCTGCCAGCATTTGAAAGAATACGCTGGATCTGGCGAGGTTGTGATAACCGGGATCAGATGGGAAGAATCCAATTCAAGAAAACTTAGAAATTTTTATGAAAAAGATAACAGAGGAAAAAAATGGTTTGTAAATCCCATTATTGATTGGGAGGAATGGGAGGTTTGGGAATATACAGAAAAGAATAATTTACCAATCTGTGAATTATATGAAATGGGTTATTCCAGGATTGGTTGTATAGGCTGCCCAATGGCATATTATAAGCAAAGGCAAAGAGAATTAAATCATTATCCGAGATTTAAAAATATGTATTTGAAAGCAATTCGTAAACGTATGGAAAGGGGATTTTTTAAACGATTTAAAGATGAACACGATGTTTATGAATGGTGGGTAGGTAATATCAGTATGGATGAATATTTAAGACAATATAAAATTGAATTCAGTGAGATGGCAAAGTAAATATGATCCTGATGATTGCCCTGGTGAATTCATTTTTATGGACAAGGCAAATAACAAGAAAGTGAAAATTGAATGTATGCTTTGTTATGGCTGTAAACATTACACTTTCCGGACAAAGAAACAAGGTAAACCGCCGGAGAGTGACAGTATAAATTGTAAACATTTCACAAGTAGTATTAACTAAAATTTTTAATCATGGAATTCGACATTTGGACAATCATCTCATTAATATTAATGGGAGTGGCAACAATCGCAGGAGGTTTCTGGCTAAAAGCCAATGGTAAACTCAAGCAACTTGTAGAACTTTTTAAACAGGTTGTTGAATTAGTTACCAAGGGATTTGAACTTGTTGATGAAGGTGTGAAAATGCTTGACGACAACAAGATTGATGCAACGGAAATTGAAAAGCTAAAGCAGATTTTTGCCCAATTGAGACAGGAGCTTGATGATGTAAAACGGGCTTTCAAGATTCTTATAGGTAAGGAACTGCCTGTTTAATTAACTTATTGATTTACATAACTATCACCTCTTAATGGGGTGATGGCTTAGAATTGTATGCCCAAGAAAATAGATTATGGCTGAATATTTTTCACATGATTATGATGCACGCGAAGATGAGAAGATCCAGCATCTTTTATATAAGCTTAAATGGGAGGGTTATGGTCTTTATTGGGCTATTGTAGAAATGCTTTATAAAAACGATGGATATCTGACAATCGAATACGAACGCATTGCACATGCATTACAGACGCAAAGCGACATTATAAAATGCATAATTGAAGATTTTAATTTGTTTAGATGTACCGCAAACGCATTCTATTCACCTAGTGCTTTGCATAGATTAAAGTTAAGAAAGGGTAAAAGTGTTGTTGCACGTAAAGCGGCTAAAATCCGCTGGGATAAAGAGAAACAGAAGAATGCAGATGCATTGCAAGTGCAAAGCGACAGCAATGCTAAAAAGAAAAGTAAAGGAAAGGAAAGAAAAGAAAAAGAAATTAATAGTCTGCACGCACAAATGCGAGCTGAATTTGAACAACATTTTTTTAATGAAAAAGGAATAGAATATTACTGGGAGGGAAAAGATGGTAATGCGTTGAAAAGTATAATCACGAAACTTCGAAAAGCAACCAACGATCAAGGCGAGATTTCCGACGATAATAAAATCCTAGAGACCTGGCAGGTGATTCTGAAAAACATCCATGATAAGTGGATAAAAGAAAATCTTAGTGTTCCACTTATCAACTCCAAATACAACCAGATAGTTGCTACGATTGTGAACCGGGGCCAGGGATCTGAACTACAAGAATATAAGGAAAAAATAACAAAACAAATGACCAATGAATTCGAATGATTCTATAGAAAAACATTTGCCTAATGAATTTC
>CAZLTJ010000107.1:0-7134 GCA_964562425.1 uncultured bacterium | reverse complement strand
AAAGTCAGATGCAGTTATGGATTTATCTACTGGTGGTGATCTCATCGCGATACGAAAAGCAATAATCACTAATAGCCCAATCCCTATCGGCACCGTACCGATCTATGAAATAGCTGTTAAGCAACGCTTAACGGGAACCCCAATGATAAAGCTCTCTGCAGATGATATTTTTAAAGTTATAGAGGAACAAGCAAAGCAGGGAGTGGACTTTATGACAGTGCATGCGGGATTAACTGCAAGAACTGTTGAGATGATCCTTCGTGGTGGCAGAACAATGAATGTTGTCAGTCGAGGAGGAGCATTTCTTTTTCAATGGATTAGATTCAATGAATGCGAAAACCCATTATACGAAAACTTCGACAGATTATTGGAAATTTGCAGAAAATATGAGATAACTCTTTCTCTTGGCGACGGAATGCGTCCGGGTGCGGTGGTGGATGCTACCGATCAACCGCAAATCGAGGAACTGCTTACGTTAGGAGAATTGGTAGATCGTGCGCGAGAAGCCGGTGTTCAAGCTATGGTCGAGGGACCGGGTCATGTCCCTATCGATCAAATCGAAACCAATATGAAAATCCAGAAGCAGATTTGCAAAGGAGCACCATTTTATATTTTGGGACCGGTAGTAACCGATATTGCACCGGGTTACGATCACATAACATCCGCCATCGGTGGTGCATGGGCAGCCTATTTCGGTGCAGATTTTCTATGTTATGTTACTCGAACAGAACACCTGTCTTTGCCTAACATAGAAGCTGTTCGTGAAGGCGTAATAATAACTCGGATTGCCGCACATGCCGCTGACATAGCAAAAGGACATCCTGGAGCGATTAATTGGGATCTTCAAATGAGCAAAGCTCGATTCGATCTTAATTGGGAAAGACAGATTTCATTGGCAATCGATCCCAAACGCGCAAGCTTGATACGCGACGCTCTTCCACCATCGAATAAGGAAGTCTGCACGATGTGCGGTGAATTTTGTGCCTTAAAAATGACCCAGGAAGCACTGCCCAAAAAGACTAGCGAAAAACAGGAAGTTTAAGAGTTTAGTCGCTGAAAATCTGGGTATCCAAAGAAAACTCGCTCTAAGGTTTAACAATTATAGTCTCACCATCGATAGGAGATGTGAAAATAATACAGTTTTCATATTTTCCTGTTTCAACGATTGTGTTGGGGAAAACAATACAATTTTCCAAATATATTTCTGGATGCAATTTAGCCTTTGAACCCACATAAACGAAACCCTTAAGGTATACCGAATCCGGAGTTTTTACATCACTTTCAATAAAAGTTAATTTACCTGCAAGAGGATGCTTAATTGCAGAATTGACTAATATTTCTCGATGTAACTTGAGATATTTTTTAAAATCTCCAAAGTCTAACCAGAACTTATTCTCTTCATAAACTCGGACTAAGCCCTTTTCAAACCAAGGTTTAAGTGCGTCTGTTAGCGTTATAAAGCCTTTATTAGAAAACGAATCGAGAACATCTGTATTAAAAAAACCAACCCCTGAATAAGTTAATTTCTTTATTGACGAATTTTTAGATAAGAATTCAGAATCAAAACCTATAACTGTTCCAGCTTTAATTATAACATTATTTGTGTAATTATTGTCAATCGTTATTAGTGTTACTTTCGCTTTTGAATCCTTGTGAAATTCAAATGCCTTTAATAAATTAAAGCTTTCTATAACATCACAATTATGAACGAGCACTGTAGTTTCTGGGAGGATTTTGCTATACATGTTTCCTAATCCTCCAGCTGTGCCCAGAATTTTATTCTCTGTAATACATTTTATCTTAAATTTTGAGGCATAGCTTTCGATCTGAGCATTGTGATAATGTGTGTTTACAGCAATTTGAGTTATACCTGATTCATATATTCTTTTATAAAGAACTTTCAAGGTTGGTATGCCAACAATAGGTAGTAAAGCCTTAGGCCAAAAATTTGTAAGCGGTTTGAGCCTTGAACCAAATCCCGCTGCAAGGATAAATGCATGTTTAGGAAACTTTCTCATATAGGATATATAATACATGCCGGGACTAAAGACCAAATTGGAATATCTTGAAAATCATTCAAATCTTTCGCTAACATTAAAAGATCTAAATAAAAGAAAATTGGCCAAGATCCCCTACCGTTCCCAAACCGCCAAAACCTTTTCTGGGAATAATCTTTCGAAAGTTTGCGTCGTTCTATCATTGAATCGCTCCAGCTTTTTTTACCACTAAAATATATCTGAGCACTTTTCTGAGACCATGCATGAATATCTGTACCAGCATTCACACAGATACTTAAAATACGTTTTAAATTGCGTTTATTCGGTGGCTCCGCTTTGAAAATGAATTGACTGATTTTACTGAAATTCTCCGAAGCAAGTCTAGAGAGTAATATTATCGGACATGCAAAAGCCGAAGCAAATGCAATTACTTCAATAGATTTAGTTTCGATCTCGGTCTTTTCTGATAGACTGCTTATAGTTTCATCAAATTTTGTGAAAGGATAATCTAAATAGCGAATTTTTCCCCGTTCTTCAAAAGATCCCCATAATGAAGGTGTAATTCCTAATATTCTTTGTTCAAACTGATTTGCTAACCATTCAAGGTTTTTCAGTTCTGTTTCCTCACCTACACCGTAAATGATAGCACCAATATTCTTTACGAGCGATATGTATTCTGGAGAAATTATCATGGGATAACATTAAGGATATTCTCATCTACCATACCTATTTTTACAGCATATTCAAACTGGGAGCACCATGGAATATCTGGATGAGCTCGATCGAAAACTTCAGAACCTATTAATCTTAGCGATTCAGCATCAATTTCAAAAGGATCATAATCTGCAATAAATCCAACATCATCGGCTATAATCGGATTTTCACCTTTTATACAATCACATTCAGAGGAAATGTTAATAAGTGCATTAATAAGAATACTTTTGCTTTTAATTACATTCCACACAGCTGCAGCAGTTTCAACCAGGCGTTCCTGAAAAGCTTCATGGCTAATTCCCCAAAAAACTTTCAAAGCTGCCACAGGACAAATTGCTATACATTGAGCACATCCAATGCATTTATCGAGATCAAAAATTGGAAATTTATTTTCATTCCAACTCACTGCATTCTCGGGACAAATATCTATGCACATTCCACATTGTATACACTTCGATCGATTCAATTCAGGATGTGCGTCGGAATGCATAAGCTGTTTTTGAGACCTTGATGCAAATCCCATCGAAAGATTTTTTATTGCTCCTCCGAATCCAGCCCCAAGATGACCTTTAAAATGCGAGAAAATAATAAATCCCTTGGCTTGATTTATTATGGACCCGACTTCGACAGTATCTTTAAAATGAAAGAATCCAGATTTAATTTTTACAACATCCATCCCACCAATACCATCTCCGGCTACAACTGGACAACCCACATTTTGCGGTGTATAACCGTGTTCGTATGCAGTCATAAGAAAATCCACACCATTTCTGCGACAACCTGAATAAAGTACAGTTGTGTCGAAAATAAACGGTTTTACTTCATTTTTTTTAAGCCATTTCACAATTATGGCAGCATATTTCTCGGAAAGAAAATGAAGATTTCCAATTTCACCCCAATGAAGCTTAAGACCAACTGTTGCGCCCTTTTTATATGGGAATTCTATATGATCCAATAACCTTTGCAATGCTTTTATATTACTTTTAATATCAGTTCCTGCACTCTCAAATAATATCTTCTTCACACGCATCTCCCCCATCAATTAATCTATCTAAGATATAATATATATTTCCAAGATTTTGTTTTGGACAAATTAAGAAATAATTTTTAAAATCAACCTGAAATTTTTTCTTATATTATACCAAGTATCTAATTATGCAGCAAAAAGAAATAGATTCCGAATGAATTTTGCTCTTTCAAATTAAGGAATTATATTTAATCAAAACAATCTAGGAGAAAAATGGACATATTTGAATATTCAAGGCTTTCAAAGGAAGAAATTGCAAAAAGAATAGATAAAGCCAAATGCAATCTTGGAGCCGTTATTATTGCTCACAGCTATCAACGTATAGAAGTACAGCAGATTGCAGATATTGTTGGCGATTCTCTTGAACTCACACGAGAGGTAGTAAATACTGATGCACCTATAATTGTATTCTGTGGTGTAATGTTTATGGCTGAGACAGCTAAAATAATTAATCCCGACAAAGTTGTTTTAATTCCAGAGATTCAGGCAGGTTGTCCTCTGGCAGCCCATGCTACTGCTGAGGATGTTATAAGAATGAAAGGTAAATATCCTGGCTACAAAGTAGTCACATATATAAATTCTACGGCTGAAGTTAAATCTGTTTCAGATATCGTATGTACAAGTGCAAATTCTGTCAAGGTTGTAGAATCCTTCCCAAAAGAGCAGGGAATAATTTTCGTGCCAGATAAAAATTTATGCGCATATACAAAGAGGATAACTGGGAGAGAAAACATTGTATGTTGGGATGGTCATTGTTACGTTCATGACAGAATTACTGCTCAAGATGTATTAAATGCAAGAAAAATGCATCCCGATGCAGTGATTATTGCACATCCGGAGGTGAACTCAGAAGTTCAGGAATTGTCGGATCTAATCGGTTCTACAAGTGTAATGTATAGATATGTTCGAGATCACCCAAAACAAGCTGTGGTTCTTGTAACCGAATACGGTCTTATTCAACGTATTAATGTTGAATTTCCGGGAACACCCGTATATCCTATTTACGAGCACGCAATTTGCTCAAATATGAAATTAATAACTCTTGAAAAAGTACTTCGCACACTCGATGAACAAATTTATGAAATAAACATACCAAATGCAATTGCGAACCGAGCCGGAGTTGCAATAGATAGAATGTTAGCTATTAAGTAATATCATTACTTGATTATTATATTTTAAATTATAAGTAATTGGAGATAAATAGTTGAAAACTTACAAAGATGTTTCTTACTGTAAATATTGTGGTAGCAAACTCGAGAAACGGAACATTGAAGGACGAGAAAGAGATATTTGCACAAATTCAAATTGCTGTGCAATCTCATATAACAACCCAATTCCTGCAACCGCATTAATTGTTCCTCACCCGCGTTTTTCAGACAAGATAATACTTGTCAAACGAGCGTGTGAACCTGCAAAGGGAGAATATTGTCTTCCAGGGGGATTTCAGGAAATCGATGAAACGCCAGAACAGTGCGCAATCCGGGAACTTAGTGAGGAAACATATCTTAAAGGAGAAATAATTCTTCTTTTGGGACTAAAAATGCAATTTTCCCCACAGTATTTTTGGGTGCTTTTAACCGGATATCAAATGAAGATAACCTTAGATAAAATAAAACCTGGGGACGATGCCGAGGAAGCTGGTTTTTTCGATATGAATGATCTTCCTCCCATTGCATTCGAGGGTCACACATGGTTTTTGGAGCGTTATAAAGAGAAATGGATTGAAACTAAGAAATCAACGATTAAAGAAAAGAGTACACTTCTTATTATGGACATGAAGGATCCTGCAAAACGTTATCTTGTGCCTATATCGCGCAAAAAGTTCTCCACAAAAGGAGGAACAATCGACCTGATGAGTCTTGTGGGTAGTGAATTTGGAAGAATTATCAAAACTCATCTTGGGGAAAAACTCTTAATCCTAAAACCAACTCTATATGATAACATAATGTTAGGTGTTAAAAGACAAACGCAAATAATCTATCCAAAGGATTCACCATACATAGCTCTACGGTTAGGACTTAGGAAAGGCTATAGAGTTTTCGAATGCGGTTCCGGTTCCGGAGCGATGACGATTGTTTTAGCTAATGCAGTTTCACCAAACGGGAAGGTTATCTCTTACGAATCAGATGAACGCTTCTACAAATTAGCAAGAAAGAATATTGAAAAAAATGATCTTTCCAATTGTGTCGATTTTTATCTCAAAGACCTATCCGATGGAATAACTCATGGACCATTTGACGCTGGTTTCATTGACATAAAAGAACCCTGGCATCATCTGGAAACCATTTGGGAAGCATTAAAAGCATCTGCATCTATTGCATTCGTTCTCCCAACAACAAATCAAATTTCCCAATTGCTTCAATCTCTGAAAGATTTCGATGGATTCATGGATATACAAGTTTGTGAATTACTTTTGCGATTCTATAAAACGGTACCACAAAGACTGCGACCTAAAGATCGTATGGTCGCCCATACAGCTTATATGATATTTGCACGGAAAATTTTGAAGGATTGATATGCCCGGAATTACAGCACACTTTAACTTCGATCCTAAAACAATCAATCCGCAATGCATAACTATCGTACCCTATAAATCAGATGAGCAAATAATTCTTCAAAGGCTCGATCCTGATATCGCATCTGTAGGATGGAATATAATCACTATTAGAGAATTAATCGAGACTTTCAAAACCGAAATATTTTGGCCAATAGAGATTAACGATATTCAATCATTCGCAATTGCACACAAAATATTTATAGAAAGCGACTTCTATAAAGAATTGGGCGATCTACGAAAAAAGCCATCCTTTCCAAGAAAACTTATGGAATTTTTCCAGACTACGGATCAAGCTGGCATATTGGAGCACAACGAAATAGATCGTTTATTAAGTTTAAGCAAACTCGGTCCGAGAACAAAAGAGGCATTAACCTTGTATAAAAAATTCCGAGAGGAATTAAGGAATAACGCTCTTGCCACCTATGATTATCTCTTCCATCTTGCCTCCAAAACTGTAAAAAAAGGTCGCTTTCCACAATCACTAAAGTTTAAAGAGAATATTAATTTCTATAACTTCATGGAATTCAACGTTCCCCAGCGAGAATTCGTAAAGGAACTTGGAAAAATTAAAAATGTGTCTCTTTGCTTTCCAATAGAATACTTCGATTATCCTGTTAGATGGCGAGAACCGATTAACAAATTGTTGAATGAGTTTAGTATTTCTGTTAACGAGAACCGGAAGAAATCACAAAAAGCTATTACTTTAGCGCTTAACGGTGAATATGAAAATCAAAAAGACAATATTCAATTTCTCCTTTTACCAGACCCTCAACGAGAAGTTAGAATAGTTGCCAGATTAGCTAAATACTATACAATTAAAGATAAAATAAATAATACAA
>CAZLTJ010000106.1:0-7385 GCA_964562425.1 uncultured bacterium | reverse complement strand
GAAGGTCTTGAAACACCTTCGAAGGCACGGATGTATTCTATCGCGAGAAAGGAAGAAACACACAATTATCTGGAATCCAAATGCTAAACGAAGCGCGACTGTGCCAAGACACAATGAAATTCAGGATATTGTCATATTTGTTAATTTGCATAGAGCTTGAAATACCACTACCGGGAAAAGAATGACTTTTAAAGTGAGAACGAGCAAACGCCATGGGTAGATTGAAATTGCACCTTACCAGCGGACGAGCGACGGGTTATTTTATTGAATCGAATTGACGCAGAGCGTCGAATAATAATACGCCCACGCAGGAACGTGTGTGCGAGGAACAAAAGGAGGACCTGATATGAGGATGTATGCAATTGCAATGGTAATCTTGTTGAGTATGTCTTTTTCCAGTTTTGCCCAAGAAGAGACACTCCCTAGTTTGGGCGACGATCATCTCCCGTTCAACATTTCGCTCGCCTATGAATTAAGAATGAATGGACAAGCAGACTCGGCCAAAGTGCTTCTTGAGCAGGCTATAGCAGAAGATTCCACTAATGCCGTTGCCTGGTACGAGCTCGCAAGGACAAAACATCATATTGGATTAGGAAATCCACGTGAACTAATGAGTGGTATGTCCGATATTCAGCAAACCGTTCAAAATGCTGTTGGTAATGACCCGGATAATGTGATTTATCAATATTATCAGGGATGCATTAACTACCTTAATCTATACATAGGTATACAGACGGGTAAGGATGATGTTAGCGAAGATTTTGCAAAAGTTGTTGAATCCTATAAATCTGTGCTTATCCTGAAGCCTGATTACCACGAAGCAAAATTGTTTCTTGTTGAGCTTTTTGGAATGCTTCCGTCGAATATGGGTGGCGATTCAGCTAAAGCTGAAAAGTATGTTCGGGAGTTAGAAGAAGCAGATGTTGTGTTTGGAGCCAAAGCGAGGGAGATTGTAATGCCGGAAGATGCAAATTATATTGAGTTCTGGCAAAAAATAAAAGAGAATCAAATGGACAACGCTGATGTACATGAGGCACTGGGAAAAGTATACTTATATAACGATAATGTTGAAGAAGCAATCAAATGCTTTGAAAAAGCAATTAGTCTGAACTCAAAGAAAAATATTCTGTATGTGGATTTAGGAAGGTACTATATGATGCAGGCAATGCAAAATTCTGAGATGCTTGATTCAGTAGCTCCGCTGATTGAGAATGCATTCGAAACTTATCTAAACTCTCAACCCGAACCAATAAATCCTTTGAAAGCTTTTGTAATAAGTAATTTGGCCAAGATTAAATTCCATTCAGACGATAAGGAAGTAGGAAATAAGCTACATGAAGAAGCAATGACTCTAGACCCATATTTTTCGAAGGCTTTTGGAACTCCTTCTCAAATTCTGTTCGATCCACCAGATGAAATTTCACGTGTTCATGAATATTTTTCCAGACCTTTTTAAAAAATTTAAGCTTTTAATAGATGAAAAAAAAACTTAATAAATCTCAGGCTAACAAATCACTGCACCGGATGGCAGGACCCAGTTCTTCTGGGCAGTTTCGGAGTGTGTCCAAAATTTAGTGTATAAAAACAATCTGTGCATATTCTACCTAACCGGCAAAATAGTTTGAGAAACTCCCTCTGATTCTCCATCTTATCAAGGGAGAGATGTGTCCGAGGGATAAAAAGGATTTGTGTCTGGCACCGAGCAAAGCTGTGTGTTCTGGGGCGTATTTAGTATGGATGATTGTGGGTGATAGATCAATTGAAAAGCAGGTCATTTTTCTGAAATAACCTGTGATGATGCAGGATGCAAAAAAAGAAGTTATTCTCTACATGGAAACTTAATTTTTTTGCTCTGAATAATTCTCTATTCTTGCTTCAGCAGTGAAGAAGTAAATTTCCATACATAAAACATTCACCCTTGCCTTATTTTTTTGATCAATAATCTAATTCCAATAAATTACTTGACATAATAAGATGCATCATGAACTGGACATTAAGTATGAAATTCGAAAAAGGAAACGCAATCTTGGCTTGAGAAAATAAGGCCTTTAATGCAACTAAGATGTATTTGAAAAAAATACTTGACTTAAAAGGTTGTGTTTATATTTTACTATATGTATTTTACATATAGATACAAATAACACATAGGAGAGCTTATGAACGAAGAAAAATATGAAGATGAACTTTGTGAATGCGGAGGACGATTCAATCGTTTTGTCGAACCGAGATTCCTTCTCTTATTGAGAGAGAATAAATCCTATGGCTATGGACTTGTGAGAAGACTTGAAGAATTCCCATTCCCAGGTCCGCCACTCGATACTGCAACAGTCTATCGATCACTTAGGAATATGGAGGCTGAAGGTCTAGTTAAGTCTGAATGGGAAACAGGGGAATCGGGACCACCGAAAAGAATGTATCAAATCACTATGGATGGTGAGGATAGACTACATGCATGGGCATTAAGCTTTGAGGACAGGAAAAAAGCGATAGAGTCGTTCATAGAAAGATACAATATAGGAAATAATAAATAGCATTCCTATTGACGAAGGAGGATAAAAGATGAGGCGAATATCAACGGTAATATTACTTGTTATTGTGGTTTCGATGTTTTTACTGGCTTGTGCTGAGGAAACAACGAAAGTATCAAAGAAGCAAACAACTGAAACATATGAGACACTGGAAAGCGCTCTCAAATCGGGCAACCTGGTGCTGTGCCTTTTTCATACTTCAAAAGCCTGTAGATGTGTAATGAGAAGTTGCAAAGCTGCGTTTGCACTGGGGGACAGTATGGCAAAGACACTGCCAGATAATGTCATATACTTCAAAGTGGATGTTGCCCAAAGCCGCGAGATTGCGAAGATATACAAAATTTTGACTGCTCCAACAATAGTTATTTTCGATAAAAAAGGCAAAGAAGTATCTCGCTTGCAATCATGGCAAATAAAGAAGGAAACTATTGAAGCAAAGCTGGGGGAATTAGCCAACAAATCCAAGGCAACGCAGTATGATAAGTAACCTACTCAGCAATGCAGCTCAGATTGTAGATTCGAATCCCTGGCTTGCATTTGTAACAGTTTTCGTCGGTGGCTTAATGACCGCAGCCAATCCGTGCGTTATCGCTTCGATTCCGCTCGTAATCGGTTTTGTCAGCGGGACGAAGGAAAACACTGGCATCAAACGAGCTTTTCTTCTTTCGCTAACATTTGCCTTTGGGCTGGCTGTTATGTTTACAATAATGGGAGTTATCGCAGCTCTTGTCGGTGCTCTGTTTGGTGATGTTGGCGGATATTGGAAATACATTATCGCTGCTGTGTGTTTATTTATGGGACTTCATTTGCTCGGGTTGTTTAAATTCACTATACCTACACCAAAATTTATCAAGCCCAAAGTAGGCGGAATCCTTGCCGCATTCATTCTCGGACTATTGTTTGGGATAATATCAGCTCCCTGCGCAGCACCTATTCTTGTTGTAATCCTCACATTAATAGCGTCAAAAGCAAACATAGTTTATGGTGTATCCTTACTATTGACCTATTCTCTCGGACATTGTGTTTTTATTCTCGTGGCTGGAACATCGGTTGGGGTGGCAAAACGCTTAATTGAGTCTAAAGGCTTGCGAAAAACAAACTTCTGGCTTCAAAAAATCGCTGGTATACTAATTATCTGCATTGGAATCTATATAGTCATTATCTAACCAATACAGGAGGATTAAATGGAAATCAAAGTACTCGAAGCTGGATGCAACAAATGCAAGATATTGTTGCAAAGAACAACTGATGCTGCAAAACAGCTTGGGCTGGTGAACAGCATTGAAGCAATATCTGATATAACTGAAATTGCGAAATACGGAGTGATAAGCCTTCCAGCACTTGTGGTAAATGGGAAGGTGATATCCACAGGTAAGGTTCCAAAGGTTGAGCAGATAATTCAACGGCTTCAGGATGAAATATAAAGAGGAAAAATATGGAAAAATCACTAATCGAACAATACATGCCAGATATTTGGGATACGTACCTTGCTCAGGTGAGGGAAACGATGAAGGACGGGGCGTTGTCTGCGAAAATGAAAGAACTCACCGCTGTAGCTCTATCAATTGCTGTTCACTGTGAACCATGTATAAAAGTGCACATTAGAAGAGCTAAAGAAAAAGGTGCCACAAAAGAAGAAATATCCGAGATACTTGCAGTGGTTCTTATGATGTGCGGTGGTCCAAGCGATGTCTGGACAAGGAAGATCATTGCAGATGTTATATAAAAATATTGAAGGGAAATAAATGGCAGTAAATTGGTATCCGATCATAGATTTTGAAAAATGCACAGGCTGCCTCGAATGTGTGGAATTCTGTCCGCACGATGTTCTCAGAGAGGAAGATGGTTTGCCTATAGTCGTCAACCCCGATAATTGCGTGGAATTTTGCAGAGGTTGTCAAAGGGGAGCTTGTGAATTTGACGCAATAATATTTTCAGCAGACATGGAGGTTCTTTAATGGGCAAGAAAGGTCTATTGTTATGTGTATGTCAAGGAACATGTCCGTCATTTCAGGGGATGGACATCTTCGAGATCATGAATAGTCTGAGACGCGAAAAAGTCTTTGATTTCGTTGGATTGCACCCCCAGCTATGTGCTGATGATGGAGATGAGTTTCTCAAGGTGCTTGTGGCAGGTGAAAAAATAGATGAGTTGTATGTTGCGGGTTGCGACCTACGTATGCAGCAGAAAATGTTCCGCGATGCATTCGAGAATGCTGGATTCGACCGTACTCGTCACTTTGGTATTGATATCAGGAATATGAAAACAGAACAGGTGATAGACGCCATAAAGAAGTTAATTGAGGAAAAATCAACCTGAAATACAAATAATATGAACTTCCTCTAAGTCTACCGAATTGTAAAGATTTGGTTTTGTTTTTTTTACTTACAAGATCTTTACTTGCAGTTCAAGTTATGCTCGACTTTCACATCGTTAGGGGAACAAATAAGACTATTGTTTTTGTGCTGCTGGTTGTTGTTATGGCAACAGTCGGAGGAATGATATATAGATGGATATTTTAATTACTACTATGAAGGAGTAATATGCGTAAGCTGTTTATCACAATATTATCTGCTTTTGTTTCGTTGGCTATCGCACAGCAACCAGCGATAAAAACCACTCAGGACATGTTCCCGCATTCTAAGGCACGGATATTATTCGATTCCGAAGTGTTCGAATTCGGCTTTTCGCCACAAGGGAGTGAATATTTAGTTCATGCTTACAAAGTTATAAATGTTGGTGAGGATACATTAAACATCATTCGAGTTCGCCCAACATGTGGTTGCACAGCAGCGCCACTAAAGAAGAAAAAACTTGCACCCGGTGAATCAACAGAACTTATAGCAATATTTAAATTGAGTGGATATAGAAGAACAATTACAAAATCAATTAAGGTAGAATCTGATGATCCTATGAGAAAAATTGTATCGCTTCGTTTTAGTGCAAATCTAGATACTGCAGTCTGGCATGACATATCCAAAGGTCCAAGGATATTCAGTGCTCCTGAAATGATTGACCTTGGAAAGGGGAACTTGTTCCAATCCAGCTATAATGTTGCAATAAAAAATGCATCAAACCAAAATCTAACCCTTGAAATCATCGACTATACAAAGGACATAATCACCGAACCCAGGATAAAGAATGCAAATCTGAAACCGGGAAAATTCTCCGATGTGGAATTCAACGTTCTTGTGCATTACGATACTGAAAAGCTAATCAAGGCTTCGATAACGATTGTAGGTATGGATGAAAACGGCGATGAAATGTGTCGAATCACTGTGCCAATAATTGGTGCTGGCAAATAATAAATTATACATAAAACTCTGTTTTCCAAATTGCATAGTAGATTATTGTTTTCAAGAAGGTTTGTAATGAGAATGCTGTCAGAATTATTTCCTGAATTAATAGAAAAATTGGATGATAATGACGATCTAAATGCCGAGAAACGACTGATTGGTAAGAAAACATATCCGGTCTTATACTTTATTCTTTCATTTAAAACTCATCAAAAACCGTGTGTTCTAAAGCATTTCAAAGGTGCTTTGGAAGCAGGTACAACAGTTTTGAAGCCTATATTCTCTGAAAATAATTGACTGTGACATTCAAGCAGATAGTTTTTTTCGGGAAGAATAACTAATTTTCATTGCTTCAATAATTTTAGTGCTCAATTTTGGAGAATTGTATTTATTAGATTAATCTTTTTCATGGAGGTTAAAAATGAGGAAATTCATCTACATATTTATCTGTATTATAATTTCTACAATCTCATTTGGTCAGGAATCAGATGTTAATTATTCGGGTAAGGATCCCGAATCAAAATGGAAATACGGAATAGGTTTCGCGGCAGGTGCTCTTTCCGGTTTAGGGCTAGGTTATAGGATGAACCATGATAAATCTTCATTTATGATTACTGGTGCTGCATGGGGTGAATTGGGCGAAGGTCTTGAAACACCTTCGAAGGCACGGATGTATTCTATCGCGAGAAAGGAAGAAACACACAATTATCTGGAATCCAAATGCTAAACGAAGCGCGACTGTGCCAAGACACAATGAAATTCAGGATATTGTCATATTTGTTAATTTGCATAGAGCTTGAAATACCACTACCGGGAAAAGAATGACTTTTAAAGTGAGAACGAGCAAACGCCATGGGTAGATTGAAATTGCACCTTACCAGCGGGTGGGCAGCGACGGGTTATTTTATTGAACCGAATTGACACAGAGCGTCGAATAATAACGCCCCCATGTAGGAACGTGGGTGCAAGGAACAAAAGGAGGACCTGACATGAGGATGTATGCAATTGCAATGGTAATCTTGTTGAGCATGTCTTTTTCCAGTTTTGCCGAAGAAGAGACACCCCTTAGTTCGAGCGACGATCATCTCCCATTCAACATTTCGCTTGCCTATCCATACAGCATAAACAAATCGGAAGAGACATCGGTTAACGTCAACATTACGCTTTTTTACTGCAACGTTGGCAGCATTAAGGGCGCTGACCTAGGTTGGATGGTTTCTGTTATCAACCACGATTTCACTGGTGCACAAGCCGTCGGTATATTTACTCTCGTCGGCGGCGACATCGTCGGTTTTCAAGGCACCGGTATCGCAAACATCACGAAGGGCGATTTCACAGGTTTCCAGAGTGCCGGGATTGCCACCATATGCAATAACGCATTCGAAGGTTTCCAGGTCGCCGGTATCGCCGCCATAAGCGGTAACACGTTCGAAGGTTTCCAGTCCGCCGGGATTGCTGCCATATGCGGTAACGCGTTCGAGGGTTTCCAGTCCGCCGGGATTGCCGCCATATGCGGTAACGCGTTCGAGGGTTTCCAGTCCGCCGGGATTGCCGCCATAT
>CAZLTJ010000105.1:0-7403 GCA_964562425.1 uncultured bacterium | reverse complement strand
TAATTACCTCCTATAAATTGATTAGTAATTAACAAATAATATAAAAAAATATTTTAAACATCATGTATTCTCAGATTCCGGTTATTTAGGTTCTAATTCCTCTTCTCTAAAAGTCTTAAGCGGAAGCTCCTCTTCCCAATCTCTCCCGGACTTGTATTCGAAAATCGATTGAACATTCTCGGAGATCCATTTGAAAATTTGTCCAACGATGACGTCCTCTGGGCAGGCTTCCTCGCAAGCACCACATGCAACACAACTAGTAGCCATATGTGCCATTCGTCCTATGTGGAAAAGCGTAACATCGGTAGGCGCTCTAAGTCCACCTTTGCGAGATGCCAGATCAAGGAATACATCACCCTCGAAATCCATTGCATCCGACTCGAAAAAGCACTCCTTGCAAATACAAATCGGACAATTGGTCATACAGTTATGGCAATTAATGCAATGAGCAAATGTTTTAAATATATTATCGGTTCCGCTGCACTCGGATTTTAAGTTCTCATATAATGCTGTCTTCGCTTTAAGCTTCATATCTAAAACAGACTTCAAGCCTTTATCTGGTGCGGACTCAACGAATTGAACTTCCAATTTTTCGAGGAAATTTTTCCCAGTCTCAGTTTGAGCAACAATAGGAGTGTCCTTCTCGAAGGTCAAGTAACTGATATCCGCAGTTTCAGAGCGTATATAATCGCAACTCTTGCATATCTCTCGAAGCTCAAATTTACTATCCGAAGCTGATTTAATAAATTCCTGCGATTTAGGTATTTCTTTATCTTTCAAGTCCTTTCGGGCAATTGTACCATAGCAATCAAACGTTGCATATATAATATTTTTGTTTTGTATTTGAACTAATTTAACTAGTTCGACAACAGCTCGCATCTCGCACGGTTTAAGTATTGCTAATATAGGTTTATTGGGAGGAGCTACTTTGGTAATTTTTTTTATGAAATTAGCACAATTACCAGGAAAATAAGGAATCATTGAATCTACATCTTCTAACATCTCCAGATCGGTAATCAATGCATGAACCGCTGCATCTGGAGCAGTTCTCTTAAGTGTAATCACTCCACCGATAATTCCATCTTTTAGTGCTTTTTTACTAAGTTCTGTGAGAACATCGCTTGTGACCATTTACGCCTCCCCTGATAGGCTTTGATGATAATCGATTTTCGTTATGCAGAATTATTATATGTCATATCTAAAAATTTATAACTTGAAGCAGTTAACTAAAACAGGTTACGATTCCCAATTCTGGCTTAGTTCTCCAACCCCCATTTTCCTCAGTTTATCAGTAAATTCAGTAATCTTCTCAACGAACTTGCGACCTTCACTTGCGCTGATCCATTCTAAATATATTCTCTCTTGCTCCAATCCTAAAGTTTCAAAAATTTTACTGAGTATTGCTATCCTTCGCCTAGCTTTAAAATTGCCAGAAATATAATGGCAATCGCCAGGATGACAGCCGCCAATCATAACGCCATCAGCACCAGAAAGCAATGCCCGTATTACATAGCTTGGATCGACGGAACCAGAGCACATTACTCTAATAGGTCTAACATTGGCTGGATATTCCATTCGAGAAGTGCCTGCCATATCAGCAGCAACGGATGTACACCAGTTACAGAAAAAACCAACTATTTTGGGTTCGAAATTATCGGGCATACGACACCTCCTTTATCAAACATAAAACACTTTCTCGCTCAGATAAATCGCTTCATGAGCTTTCTAATCTACAATCCTTTCAGTTAATAGAATTGAAAATATAAACTGTTAATAAAAAAGCAACTAGGTTTTATTGTTTTCATGCAGCATTTGGAAAACTGTTTAGATTTAATTTATCTCATCCCGCTCAGGTAAATCTGGTACTTCTTCATGACTGACAACAGTCGAATTATCCACAACCTTCGGCATAATAAATCCGGAAAAAGCTTGTTGTAGAAAAATGTAACAGGTTTGAATTCCTTTTTAATTGCAGTAATAAGTATCGAAGACATTAGTATGCTAATGAATACAACCAAATACGCTAAATCTTGAATTTCTTTTTCCACCGGGAACACCAGCCGCGAAAGGTATAGCCGCTATAACAGCAGCAGCAAGTCCATTGGTAACCATAACCGCCATGAATCATAGTTACTCCGAAGCCATAAAAGCAGATAAACGCTTGCAAAAAAACTGGTAGCGGACTGAAGTCCGTTGTTTCTTCTTTATTATTTCAAATATACTATTCGCTTTGTTATTTGTTGCCCATCATTGGTCGTTGCTCGCACAAGATAGACACCGCTAGAGATGTTTCATCGGGTTGCCAGATAACCCCCTTTTGTCCTTCGGACATTTTCCCCCAATGGGGGACAATTTCATCGTCGCTTGTGTTTTCGTGTCCCCCTTTGGGGGAAACTCCTCGACCGAAGGTCGGGGTAAAGGGGGTTGCGATCAATCTCCCATTCAAATCGAATATCTCCACTGTTGCGCTTGTAAGCGTAGTTATCGCACACGATGAATTGAATGGGTTCGGTGAAACGGTAAGTTCGAAAGGGATCGGTTTCGATAGTGTTTCTGAGATATCGGTGCAAACTACGGTCACGACCGGAGATGGACTGGTTACTGTCGGACTACAACTAACTGCCGCCAAGCTTGGGGTAGTGATGGTGGGACTTACTGAAATACTACTTAAAAAACGTCTACTTACGGTGGGGAAGCAATCAGCAACAAAACTACAATCCCAAATCTCACCCGAAGAGCTAAATTTGCCAAGAAAAAAATCATAGCTACCGGCACCAAAACTCAATGTATATCCAGTTACAATATACCCTCCGTCAGGGGTCGGTGCGATAGAATTGCCATAATCCCAACCTGTACCTCCCACAGTTTTCACCCAGATTAACTCTCCGGAGGAGCTAAATTTGCCGAGAAATAAAGCATAGTATCCAGCGCCAAAACTTCCTGTCTTGCCAGTTACAATATATCCTCCGTCAGAAGTTGGGGCAACAGAATAGCCACTATCCCAACCTGTACCTCCTACAGTTTTCGCCCAGGTTAAATCCCCGGAGGAATTAAATTTGCCGAGAAATAAATCAAAGTTACCGGCACCAAAACTCTTTGTCATTCCAGTTACAATATATCCTTTGTCAGGGGTCGAGGCGACAGAAAAGCCCCTATCCCAAGAGGCTCCCCCCACAGTTTTCGCCCAGGTTAAATCCCCGGGGGAATTAAATTTGAGGAGAAATAAATCTTCACTGCCAAAGCTCTCGGTTATTCCAGTTACAATATATCCTCCGTCAGAGGTCAAGGCAACAGACTTACCCTCATCCTCATGTGCTCCTCCCACGGCAAGAGCAAATTGTGTCTGTGCTGTGCACAATCCGGCAAAGAGCAGAAGGGTCACTACTATGATTGGGATAGCATACTTGAGTATGCTGCTCTTCTTCCGGCAGACGACTGAAGTTGCCTGTTCAATGTCTCTTGTATAAAGTTGTCCGTTCATTGAGTTTCGCATTTCATGCCTCCATTTATTTTCTCTTATTTTTTCTAAGAACAATTTTTTTCTAATATCATAATTCATATTTAATTGTTTGTCAAAACTAATTTGTGAATAATTTCAATTAATGTAAATATATATAAACTTTTTTCATGTAAATATAAATCTATTAAAGTATAACTTAAGACATGAGAGTCGATAAAGGAAAGATTACTCTCGATGATGATTATTTGTTTATTTGAAAAAAGAAAAAAGAGGGCACTTTAAGTTAAATGAATATAACCTGTAAATCTTATCGCAAAGCTTCGATAATCTGTGCGAACATCCTGTTCTTGTCAGAATTAATCATAACCGTAGCCTCGCTTGGGCATGCAACAGAACATGCACCACAGCCCATACATCTTTCGCGATCCACAGTTACTTTACGAGTAAACTCATCCCATACTCGTGCTTCGTAAGGACACATCGGAATGCAATATTGACATCCCACACAAACCCGTTCGCGAACATAGGCAACTTTATTTCGACTGGGAATAGCCTCTACAAGCAAATATTTTGCAGCTTGAATAGCAGCAGCTCTTGCGTCCTCGATTACCTCCAAGGCTCGCATAGGCATACGACCGGAACCAGCAACGAAAATGCCAGCGAGCTTTGTCTCTTGTGGTGAGAATTTCGTATCGAGTCCATCCCAGAAGCCATCGGTAGTCTCGAGCAGTTCCTCAAGATGCTCATCACCATTAGGTTCAACACCAGTTTGGAGAACCACATAATCCGGTTTTATTGCTATTTCTGCATCCAATAACGGATCGTGCACTTTTACTACTACGTCTTCTCCATCTAATTCAACTGAAGGCTCGTATTCCGAATTATATCGCACAAACAGCACACCTGCATCACGGGATTTAAGATAGTCGAGTTCATTATGACCATAGGACATTATATCCCTATTCAATACCCAAATACGCGACATTGGATTTTTCTCTTTAATTTTTAATGAGAGCTCAATAGTTTTTGCGCAACAAATCCTGTTACACCATGGTCGTTTATCATTTCTGCTATCGGCACACTGGATAAATACAATTTCCTTAAGCTCATTATTGTTGATAATTTTCCGTTCAAACTCATCCCAAAGGATAATTTTTGAGGATCTCGAGAGATTGAACTTCTCGGTTTCGTAAGCCTTTGCTCCAGTGGCGATTATTATTGCTCCAGCTTCAACAGTCTGATATGAATTGTCCGGTTTAGAAATCAAAATTTTAAAATCTCCAACAGAACCGTTTATTTCATAAACACTTGCTTCAGTTATTATTTCAACCTTTGGATTGTCCTTTACATCTTTGATTAAACCTGCAATATATTTCCCGGTTGTTAGGTTATCAAGATTCCCCATTCCGTTTAGATTGACTCCCCCAATCATGTCAGATTTTTCAATGAGGGTGACTGGTATATTCATATCTACGAATGTCTTAGTAGCAGTTAATCCTGCCATTCCAGCACCAACAATTGCAACTCGCTTCTTGGTGACCTTCTCTGGTGGTATATCATAGAACATCTCCAGTGGTCTGCCATGAGTTGCGGAAGCAATAGACATAGCTATTTGGCGTTTGAATATTCTATTCCATTCTGTCCTCTGGATAGTTTGAATAACTTGAAAAAGATCCACAATATAAATATCGGGTGGATTCTCGTTATTTTCTCTCGATATTAAGGCTAAATTAGCAAGATAAGTGTATGGCTGACATGCAGCAATTATTACAGATTCAAATTCATTATCGCTAATAAATTTTTGGAATTCTTTTATACCGTTAGGTGTGGTCAAATTCTTAATTTTTATAGCTTTATCTACTCTATGCATTTCAGAAAGTTCTTGAATTAAATCATCTGAATTTGGTATAATCGAACTATCGAGAACGATTGCAATCTTGCCCGTTATCGGTGGATTTCCCTTAAAGGATTTTTGCTTTATTACTTCATCTGTGCCCAAACTTACAGCGATTTCCGCTGTTGCAGCAGACGATTCAGTAACTGCATCGGCAATATCTTTAGGCGAAACAAAAGAACCAGCTGCAAAAACTCTCTTTGCCGTAGTTTCAAGCGAATTGGCATTCGGTAAAACTGCGAAGCCCCAATTGTCAATATCTACACCTGAGTTTTTGGCTAACTTTTTAATCGATGGTGTTACAATTTGAGCAATCGACAGCACCACCATACCAAAGCCTTCTGAAATCCTTTCGCCGGATTCCGTTTCATACGATAAGTGAAGCTGATTAGTGTTTTCATCCCAGTAAACCTTAGGGACACGACACCGAACCATTTCAATTCCCATTTTTTCCGTTTCAAGCTGATATCTATAGTAATCCTTGCCAAATGCTCGGATATCCATGAAGAATATTTTTACAGCTGAGTTTGGTAATAGATGCTTTATCTGTCTTGCTTCTTTCATTGAATACATACAACATGCCGATGAGCAATAAGGTCGTTCCGCACATCGCGAGCCCACGCACTGGATAAATGCAACAGATTCGGGCACTTTACTGTCAGAGGGTCTCTTTAACTGACCAATGTTGGGACCTATTGGGGAGTATAGCCGCTCTAATTCAATCGATGTTACTACATCCGGGAAAACACCCCACCCGTATTCAGTTAACTCTTCAGGTATAAACTCCTCGAATCCTGGAGTCAATAGAATAGCATCGAATTCTCTACTCTCAATCGTTTCATCACCCAATGTTATGGCATCGGTAGGACATACTTTAACGCATTCACCGCATCGAGTGCAGTGCACCTCATCGATAGAATAAAGCGAATATATCGAGTATGGAGACGCTCTGTCTATTGCTTTCTTAGTTTCAAAAAATCCATTAAATTCATCTTTAACTTCAATTGGGCATATATCTACACATTTTCCACAACCGATACATAAATCGGGATTTACTATCAACCCTTTATGACGAAGAACAACCTTTTTCGCATCGTTCTCTCCGTCATCGATTTTCTCTACCATCACATCCCTTAGAACTTCAACACCAGGGAAATAGAAATCCTTTCTTGGACAAAATTCGGCATATTCAAAGTCCGTAGTTCTGGGTTGCATCCTGCAAATACCGCATGAATCAGAGGGGAACTGCTTATCTAATTGCATAAGTGTTCCACCTGTATAAGTTCGCTGTTCAAGAAGAGTAACCTCAAAACCAACGGACGCAAGATCGTAACTTGCTCTCATACCTGCAACTCCAGATCCTACAATTAGAACTTTTCGAGACATTGTTCCTCCCACAATATTTCGATAAAATCTTTGTAAAACGAAAATTATATAGAATGCAATAGTAAATCAATGACATCCGATTTGTCAATAGCTAAGGATAGAAATTTCTCCTCGATTTTAAAGATGAACAAGAAAAGTATATCGAGATTGTTGTAAAGAGATTGCAAAGTAATAATATAGATAACAATTCTTGTTTATTAATATTTCGATCTTAGTTTTAAAGTAGTTTTTACATTATTACTTTGATATAATATCTAAAGAATAGTTTATGATTTATTACATATCTTTGACGGAAAGTCCATGAACAAAAACGATTATAAAAGCTTAAGCAATGTTAATCGAAGAGTGTCTGCTGTACTTCGGAACCTTGAGAAAATTCAAATTGAAAGTTTATTAGAATTAGGTTCCCGTAATGGTGAAATATTGGATATTCTGACATCCAAGATTTCGAACATAAAAAGAATTTGTGCGGTTGATATTTCTGAGAAGAGCGTTAAAATATGTGCAAATAAAGGATATGAAGCAATACAATTGGATCTTGAAACAGGTAAACTTCCATTCGAGAATAACTCTTTTGACTGTGTGCTTGCTTTAGAGGTTCTCGAGCATATAGCAAAATTTCATAATGCAATCTCCGAGGCAAAACGAGTACTAAAACTAGAC
>CAZLTJ010000104.1:0-7474 GCA_964562425.1 uncultured bacterium | reverse complement strand
AGGTAAACGAGGGAAAGTTCTAAAAGTGTATCCTCGAGTACAAAAGGTTATTGTTGAGAGTATAAAATTTATGAAAAGACATACTCGTGCTACTCAGACAAATCCACAGGGTGGTATCCAGACTAGGGAAGCGCCGATTCATATTTCAAATCTGATGTTGATTTGTCCAAGCTGTGGTTATCCTGCTCGAATTGGACATCACTTTCTGGAAGACGAAACAAAAGTCAGAGTATGCAGGAAGTGTAATGAAATCGTGGATAAGTAGTTCAGGATCTATTTTTGAGTATATATGAAGCACTGATTGTTGTAAATATTATAGATAATGTTATTAATTGTTTACTGTATGTAATATTTTGTATATTCTGGTTTAAATATCTTGAGGTTGAATCATTGGAGGCAAATGGTTGATAAGGTAGAAAAATATATACCTCGATATAAAAAAAAGTATAGTGAGGAAATAGTCTTAAAATTAAAAGAAAAGGTCGGTTATACTAACATAAATCAGGTTCCTTCTCTTGAGAAGATCGTTGTGAATATTGGTGTAGGTGAGGCTTCGAGGAATCCTAAAGTTCTTGATTCGGCAATTAGGGATTTAAGGATAATAACAGCTCAAAAACCTAAAATATGCAAAGCAAAAAAGTCTGTCTCTAATTTCAAAGTCCGTGAAGGTATGGCTATTGGGGTTATGGTTACACTTAGAGGAAATAGAATGTGGGACTTCTTTGATAGGCTTGTAAATTATACAATGCCAAGAATTAGGGATTTTAGAGGTTTAAGCACAGACGGATTTGATGGTCGTGGAAACTATAACATGGGCATTGACGAGCAGATTGTATTTCCGGAAATTGAATATGATAAAGTAGATGCAATTAGAGGAATGAATATTACATTTGTTACAACTGCAGTATCTGATGAGGAAGGTATTGAGCTACTCAGAGCTCTCGACTTTCCGTTTAAAAGGATGGATTAAGTAAAGTTAGATAGATTTTTTTTCTTATTTAGCATTTGGTATTTTTGAAATTGGTAAAAAAATTTTAAGAGGAGATTATGGCTAGAAAAGCTCAAATTGAAAAGCAAAAGAAAGAACCCAAATTTAAAACGAGAAAACATAATCGATGTGAGCGATGTGGAAGACCGAGGGGTTATTATAGAGATTTTGGTCTATGCAGAATATGTTTAAGAGATCTCGCTAATATGGGTGAAATTATCGGGATTAGGAAATCTAGCTGGTAAAATTTCATTTTTAGTGTATCTTGAATTATTTCTTATAATAATGAGTAAATAAGTGAAGAGAATAATTTATTTAGTTAGTTTATGATGGAGATAAAATTAATTGAAACTATTCGATGAGTTGTAAATTTCATAGGGGAATCATTCAAAATGATATTCCCTCATTGATATAGGAGGAAATATGGGTGTTATTATTGATCCCATAGGTGATATGTTAGCCAGAATCCGAAATGCATTTGTGAGAGGATTGAATACAGTTTCTATGCCTTCAAGCAGGATGAAACATCAAGTTGCCCGTATTCTTACCGAGGAAGGTTATATAAGAGGATATAAAATAATCGCTTTACCGGGAGATAAAAGGATAATTAAACTATATATGAAGTTTCAAGATGGAAAACCAGCTATCAAGGGTATGAAAAGGATTTCTAAACCTGGAAGGAGAATTTACTCTAGGCTTTCCTCAGTGCCTGTTGTTAGAGGTGGTTTGGGCACTGCAATTCTGTCGACACCTAGGGGTCTTCTAACTGATAGACAAGCTCGATTATTACACGTTGGGGGAGAAGTTCTCTGTTATATATGGTGATTAAAGCTTGGAATAATAAATGCTTATTATTTTTTCTAATGAGAAAAGGAAATTTTATTTTTAATTGATGTAAAATATAATTTAGAAATTAAGGAAGGTTAAGATGTCACGGGTTGGGAAAAAACCTATTAGTATTCCTAAAGGTGTTAAAGTTAAAATTGAATCCAACAACTACATCCATATTACTGGACCAAAAGGAAAATTATCACAGTGGGTTGATCCAGTAATTTCAGTAAAATTATCAGATGGTGAAATTATTCTTGAAAAAAAGAATTCAACCCGTCGAGTTGATGCGTTACATGGTCTTTATAGAAGTCTTTTGGCAAATATTATTAAAGGCGTATTAGAAGAGTTCGAAATTTCGTTGGATATAATAGGCATAGGATATAAAGCTGAACAGAGAGGAAGAGCTGTCGTAATATCCGTTGGCTATTCTCATCAGATATATTTCGTTCCATCTGAGGGTGTTAATGTTAAAGTGGAACCAATATCTATTAAGGTTTTTGCTCCCGGAACACCTAATCAATATCTTACTGCAAAGCTCAAAGTAAGTGGAGTAGACAAACAACAGGTAGGACAGGTTGCAGCAAAGATTAGGTCTATTAAACCACCTGATGTTTATAAAAGCAAGGGCATTAGATACTCAGATGAACGTGTCCATATTAAAGTAGGAAAAGCAGGAATATAACCGATTTGGGATATATGTGGAGGATTATTAATGCGCGAAACTCAATTAAAAAAAAGAAGAATACGTCGTAAAAGAAGAGCTTTTAGGACGCGTTCTAAGTTAACCGGCGCAGAAGATAGACCTAGGTTATGCGTTACACGCACTTCTCGCCATATTTATGCATTGTTAGCTAATGATACCACAGGTAAAACTATTACTTCAGCATCCACTTTATCCCCAGAGATTAAAGATGAAATTTCAAATAAGAACAAAACCGAACAAGCAAAAATTGTTGGCAGACTTATTGCAGAACGTGCAAAAAAAACCAATATCGAAAAAGTTATTTTTGATAGGCATGGATTTAAATTTATTGGCAGAGTGAAAGCATTGGCGGATGGAGCTCGTGAAGCAGGTCTTAAATTCTGATTGTATAGAGAGGTGATAATTGGCTAGAGATAGAAGAAGAAGAGATGATGTTAATGAAGGTTTCGAAGAAAGAATTATTTTCATTAACAGAGTAGCCAAGGTGGTTAAGGGTGGAAAGAACATGGGGTTTACTGCTCTTATTGCAGTTGGTGATAAAGAGGGAAGAGTAGGAGTAGGGCTGGGAAAAGCTCGTGAAGTTGCGGATGCCATTCGCAAGGGTAATGAGATCGCGAGAATAAACATGAAATCTTATCCCGTGTCGGATGGTGGAAGAACAATTCCACATCCTGTTGAAGCTCGTTACGAAGCAACAAAGATAATGATTAAACCCGCTGCTCCCGGAACTGGCGTTATTGCTGGCGGTGGTGTGCGAGCTATTCTTGAGGCTCTGGGTATTCAGGACGCTATTACCAAAGTTTTAGGATCTAGAACTGCAGTTAATGTGGCAAATGCTACAATAAAAGCTCTAGATCTGCTCGAAGACCTTAATATGGTTGCTAATAGACGAGGAATCCCTATCGAACGACTAAGGTCTCGATAAGGAGGACATAAAATTGAAAAAGGTAAAAATTACTCAACATAAAAGCGCAATTGGTTATAGAAAAGATCAAAAGGATACAATTCATTCCCTTGGACTGGGTAAGATTAGAAGAACAGTTATTCATAATGCCACACCACAAATTTTAGGAATGATTAGAAAAGTAAAACACTTAGTTTATTACGAAATTTTTGAGGAGAAATAAAAGCGATTATATTGCATGTAAGGATAACGATTTAATAATAGAATCTTTATTAATAAGAAATTTGTTTTGGAGGATAAAATGCTTCGTATAGGTGATTTGAAACCCCCATATGGTTCAACGAAGAGAAGGAAGCGAGTTGGTAGGGGGGAAAGTTCGGGTCGAGGAAAAACCTCCGGTCGAGGGCATAAGGGATCCCTTTCAAGAAGTGGTTCCAAAAAATATCCATGGTTTGAAGGCGGACAAATGCCTCTTTCAAGAAGGCTTCCCAAAAAGGGGTTTTCTAATTATCCATTCAAGAAGATATACAATATTCTTAACATTCGAGACTTAGCAAGGTTTAATGAGGGTGACGAGATTACACCAGAACTTCTTATGGAAAAGAGAATTATTAGGAAACATGGTCGTATTAAACTTCTGGGGGATGGCGAGATAAGAATTCCACTTTCGGTCAAAATTCACAAGGCATCTGTGAGTGCTATAGAAAAAATTAAAGCAGCAGGCGGAAATTTTGAGGGGATAGAATGAGACGCCTGTTCGAGACTCTTGGTAATATTTGGAAGATACCTGATTTAAGAAGAAAAATTTTATTTACTATGGCTTTCGTTATTCTTTACCGTCTTGGTGGTCACATTCCATTACCCGGTATTAGTTTGCAAACTCTTAAGGGATTACAGGGAGTTGGGGGTGGTGGTCTTTTAAGTTTATATGACCTTTTTGTGGGTGGTGCTCTGAGAAGGGCGGCTATTTTTGCGACAGGTATTATGCCGTATATTACTGCATCTATTATTTTACAGCTTTTAGGCGCGGTCATTCCGTATTTCCAACAGCTTCAAAAAATGGGCGAAGAGGGCAGACGTAAGATTAATCAATATACCAGATACGGTGCATTAATTATTGCCACAGCACAAGGATGGGGTATACTTATCTATCTAACAAAGAATTTTTCTGCTGCAATTTTGCTTCCTCATTTCTCTTTCATTATTCTTGGTGTTATAGGATTAGTAACCGGTGCAGCGATAATTATGTGGCTTGGTGAATTAATCACTGAAAAGGGTATCGGCAACGGTATGTCGATTCTTATTCTGGTGGGTATTGTTGCAAGGCTTCCAAGTTCGATTATTATAGAAATAAGGAATATATTAGCTTACGGTGCAGGTGGGGGAAGAAGTATTTTTGCAGAGATAATTATTTTGGCTGTGATTGTGTTTTTTGTGAGTGTTGCAATATTGCTAACTCAAGCATCAAGGAAGATACCTGTTCAATATGCACGGAGAGTTGTTGGTAGAAAGGTTTACGGCGGTCAAACTGCACATTTGCCTATTAAAATGAATGCTGCTGGTGTTATACCAATTATTTTTGCACAAGCTGTGATGTTTTTGCCACAAACATTGGCAAAAGTTCTCCCTGAAGGTGCTATTACTACAATTTTAGGAAGCGCTTTTACTATCTCAAGTCCAATTTATATTATTGCTTACGGCTCATTAATCGTATTTTTTGCTTATTTCTATACAGCGGTAATTTTTAATCCGGTTGATGTGGCGGATAATCTGAAAAAATACGGTGGATTTATCCCGGGGAAACGACCGGGACCGCAAACAAGCAGTTATATCGATAAGGTTTTAACAAGAATAACTTTACCCGGTTCGATGGGCTTAGCTCTTATAGCAATTTTACCTATGATGATTGTAAGTAAAACCGGATTTTCATTCTGGTTTGGGGGTACTAGTTTATTAATTATTGTAGGTGTTGTGATAGATACGCTTCAGCAAATTGAGACCCATCTTCTTATGAGACATTATGATGGCTTTATGAAATCAGGGAAAATTAGAGGGAGACGTTAATCCAATCGGTAATACGATCGTAAAGAATTACGGAATTAATGGAATGAATTAATTCCTTTAGATTGCGTTTAATAATCATATCTAAGTTTATTCAATAAGCAAATTGGAAATTCTCAAGTATTAATCGATAATTAAAAACTAAAAATTCCGTTAGTAAGAATGCAGAATCGGGGTTATTAAATGAATTTAGTGTTATTAGGACCACCCGGCGTTGGTAAAGGCACATATTCCCCAATGTTGACTGCATTATTTAAAATTCCTGTTCTATCTCTTGGTGATATTTTAAGAAATGAAGCAAAATGCGATACTAAACTTGGTAGGAAAATTAAAAATTATATTAAAACAGGCGAACTCGTCCCGGATAATCTGATTATTGAAATTGTTTCTAATATTATTGACTCTGAGGAGGGTGAAGGAGGTGTTATTTTTGACGGTTTCCCAAGAACAATTAATCAGGCAGAAAAATTACTGGAAATTCTTAAACAACGCGATCTTGTAATCGATCTGATTCTTGATATTTTCTCTAGTGATATTATTATTACTAATCGTCTGAGTAGCAGATGGGTTTGTCCTTATTGCGGAAGAGCTTATAATATGATGACTGCACCACCCAAAAAAAATATGAAGTGCGATTTTGATGATACTCCATTAATTCAAAGAGAAGATGATAATCCAAATGTTATTAAAAGAAGACTAAAAGTTTACAAAGAACAATCGAAACCGATTTTGGACTTTTATATTGCTAAATCTATTCCATACATTCGAGTAGATTCGACTGGTACAATTAAAAAGTGTTGGGATAAAATTCTTAATTCATTATTCGAAATTAATATTATTGATAAGAAAACATATGATTCTAATAAAAACACAGAAACAGATAGAATACATTAGGCAGGCTGGGAGAATCGTCGCTGAAACGATTCATGAAATGTCATTTATTGCTAAACCAGAAGTTAGGACTTCGGACTTGGAAGCCAAGGCTATTGAAGTTTTCAAGAAGTTCGGTGCTACTTCCGCATTTTATGGTTATAGACAAGGCAAAGGAATGCCAGCTTACCCCGGTTATATTTGCATATCGATTAACCAAGAGATTGTTCACGGAATTCCTGGAAACCGAAGAATAAAGTATGGTGATTTGGTTAGCGTTGATGTTGGTGTGAATTTTAAAGGATATATTGGTGATGGTGCTACTACGTTTGTAATCGAAGGAGCAGACATGGAAACCCGGAAACTTGCAAAAGTTACATATGATTCTTTACATTTAGGAATAAAAGCCGCAAAAAATGGCGGAAAAGTTTCGGATATTTCCAGAGCTATTCAAACACATGTGGAGTCCTTTAAGTATAACGTCGTTAGAGATTTAGTGGGTCATGGAGTAGGAATAAAACTTCATGAGGACCCTCAAGTACCTAATTTTGTTGACAAAAATTACGATGCTCCATTGCAGGAAGGCATGATTATTGCTATCGAACCTATGGTTTGTATGGGTGGATGGAAAGTGAGTATTTCTAAGGATGACTGCTGGACTGTTAAGTCCGTTGATGATTCTCTATCCGCACATTTTGAACATTCGATTCTCATTGAGCACGATAAGACTGTTTTGTTAACTGTATTGGATGATGGTTCTGAAGCATATATTCCTCCCGAAGTATGATTTTATTGAGTTTAAATATTTATTTCTCGTTTTTTTCGAATAATGTCATTTTATTCTTGATATTGGCTTTAATTTAACTATATTCTTGCTTTTGAAATTATGCCAAAGAAGAAAGATACAATAAAAGTAGAAGGAGTTGTGGAAAAGGCTTTACCCAATACTTCTTTTATGGTTAGGCTTGACAATGGGCATATGGTTATGGCTTATATTTCGGGTAGAATGCGAAAGAATTATATTCGGATTCTTCCAGGTGATAGAGTAACCATAGAATTGACACCTTACGATTTAACAAAGGGAAGAATCACCTATCGCTTCAAATGAAGGAAAGAA
>CAZLTJ010000103.1:0-7509 GCA_964562425.1 uncultured bacterium | reverse complement strand
CTATTTTCTACCACATCATCCTCTAGCTAATCTTCGTTATCTCTTTTCTTTTTTATAACATCCATTTTCTTCAATCGTTCTATCATAAGTTCATTTGCTTTCAATGAGGTTGTAAAGAAAACCAAGCTTTTCTCAATATTCAGAAGTTTAATCAGTTCTTCATTTTTCATGGCTTTTTGCAGTTCTTTTTCAACAGAAGCTGTTCTTTTGTTGATTTCTTTTAGATGCTTCAAATACAATAAAGCTGTTTTGAGAAATATCTTCAAAATGAAGCTACCTCTATCTTTTATGGAAAATTTCTTCGCTTTAGAATTTATAAAATCTGAAATTATGTCAACACTTACTGAACAGATTGTGATGACAAGGTCATTAGTAAGGATAATGCCAAGAGGTAAAGTAATAAATGGAATGTCATCATTATCTCCTTTGAAAAGAGGTATTCTTAATATTATCAGAACTACGTTCTCTTCAACTCCAATTCTTGATGTTTCATTAACATCTAACGGATCTTTCAAGAAATCAATAGGAATATTTAGTTCTCGTGCAATCATTTCTATTTCCTCATTGGGGGGATTTGAAATGTCTACCCATATATCTTTCTCGAATTCCCTAATTTCACTTAGTCCAAATTGTGTGGTTTTAAACATTCTAATCATTTTCATCGCCTCCTATGTATTTAATAAATATTTCATATCAATGTACCCAAACCATAACGCATGTATTTCAAAATAATTGTCTACATACATAATATGTGTCATTTCCCGACAAGCTAAGACAAAAATCTACGTGTCAGGTGATAGGACATAATCGGAATCGGTTAGTGAGTAAAATATAACTTCTCTCACCTGAATAGACATACACTTTCATCATAAAAATTTCTAACGATCATCTGGCTTTGTCTTCATTTAGAATCCCCCGAAGCTCTGTATATGTAATAGTTGGATCATTCCGCCAAAGGTTTACGGGAAACATTGCTCTGCGAGAAATATAAATTTACAGCGTCGATAACTTTCCTTGACTTCTTTTCGAATGTTAAGCATTATAAGTTGAGAAGGAGATCAGACCATGTCCCGAATATTCCACAGCACGCAGTCTCCCGTGGGTAGCACCCGACTTAAGTCGGGTGTTCAAGCCACATCCAACGAGCCGTTCTTTGAACTCGGTTCCCTCGAAGAGGATTTCACATACGCATTCAGGGGTAGAGCAAGAAATAGCACGGGGTATGTGGGAATTCGGTGGTGTGGGAGGTGGAAGTAGTATAATTATTTATGAAAAATACCACACTGCGGGGCTTTCTTTTCTTGCCAAAGAAGAACGGGTGGTGTAAATTCGGGAAGAGAAAATGAAATTAGAGGAAAAATTGATTACAAAAATTACAAAAATATAAAACTATGGAAGCTTCAAAGATTTCCGATGGGATAAAAGCATTAATGTATTTCAGAAGTACAACCTAATCTATGGATGGAACTATTCTGGCAAAACAACACTTTCAAGAATATTTAGATCTTTTGAAGTTGGAAAAGAGCATGAAGATTATCCTGATGCGGATTTTCAACTCGAATATAGTCAGGGAAATAAATTTGGAAAGAGCGATTGTGATAAGCTTCCGAATATCAGAGTCTATAATGTTGATTTTGTAAGGGAAAACTTAAGATGGCATGAGGATGATGAAGATAGAACTATTGAACCAATTTTCATATTGGGCAAGGAGAACATTGAAATACAAAAGAAGCTTGAAACAGAAAGAAAATCGAATCAAGAATTGAATCAAAGCATTGAAAAGAAAAGAAAAGAAAAAGAAGACTTAGATAATTCTCTTAAAAACAATATGACAAAAAGCGCAAAGCATATTAAGGAAAAACTGCAATGGCCTGACTATGATCGAAGAATGTTTGAAAAGACCATTCATGAAATAAAAAGCAATCATGAGACCTATTTATTGGATGAATCTGATTTTACTAATACTTTTAAAAGCTATCAGAGTCCAGAAAGTATGAACAAAATAACTATTCCACCTTTACCATTATTTGATTATTATGAATCAGCTTTTGAGGAAGTTAAAGAAGTAGTTTCAAGAAAGATAGTTTCCAAAATAATTGAGAAGCTTAGGAATAATCCCTCTTTGGGTAAATGGGTTAGGCAAGGTAAGGAACTTCATAAAGACGAAACAATTTGCCAGTTTTGTGGAAATACCTTACCCGAAGATCTTTTGACGAGATTAGAAAAACATTTTTCAAAGGATTTTGAAAAACTCCAAAATGATATAGACAACTTGATGAAAGAAATAGAAAAACATAAAAAAAATTCAATAGAAGCATTCAAAAATCAAGTCCCGGATGAAAATAGTTTATATGAAGAATTTAAGACTGACTTTGAAAATAAAAAAAAGGTATTTGATAGATTATTGAGTGCTTACTTGGATACATTCAAACCTTTGGATGAAGTCCTAAATGATAAAAAAAAGAATCCTTTTACAGAACCTACTCCTGAAAAGGATGATGTTGATGTAAAAACAATAATAGAAGTTTGGCATAAATTAGTTTATATATTTTCTAAACATAATGGGAAAACAAAGAACTTTGAAGCAGAAAAGGGAAGAAATAAAAAAGCCTTAGAAAAGCATTTTGTAGCAGAATTTATCAAAGACGAAAAATATATTGAAAACAATGCAAAGGTTACTAGCCTTGGAATTGAAGTAGATACAATAGAGTATAACATTATTAAAAGTGAAAAAAAAATTAGAGAATTTAAATCAAAAATATCGGATGTTGCAAAAGGTGCTGAAAAACTAAATGAAACCTTAAGTTTATTCTTTTCGGATGATGCCCTTCAAATTGAACCAACCAAAGAAGGCAAATTTAGGCTATTAAGACATAACGAAGTTGCCAAAAACTTAAGTGAAGGAGAAAAAACTATCATTTCTTTTTCTTACTTCATAGCTCATCTTGAGGATAAAGACACAAGCCTATGCGATTCGATAGTTTTCATTGATGATCCAGTATGTAGTTTAGACTTAAGCCATCTTTATAGCATTTATGCACTGATTGAAAATAAATTCCAAAATGATGGATTCAGTCAATTCTTCGTTACTACTCATAATATGGAATTTCTGAATTTGATGAAGGATTTTATTAAGGATAGGTGTAATCTTAAAGATAATAAAGATGAAACACTGAAAAAAGCACCATTCTATTTTATCAAAATGACACACAACAAGAATGCAAAAGATTCCAAAATAGAAGGTATGCCTTGTCAGTTGAAAAAATTTAGATCGGAATATGTATATTTATTCTCAATACTGGACCAATTCTGTAATGATCCAAAAGATAATTTTGAAATGCTCTATTTACTTCCAAATATTGCAAGAAGATTTTTGGAAACATATTTGGGTTTCAAATATCCTGATGGCAAATCTATTCATAATAAGAATAAAATAAGTAGATTGATTTCTGATTCAAATTCAGTTCGTGTTCTCAAATTTGTTAATCAGTATTCCCATAGTACAACAAGTGAACGCATCATTAAATTTCCTGATTTGAGTGAATGTCAAGAAGTAGTAAATCTTGTATTGGATGCAGTAAAAAATCATGATAAAGACCATTTTGATACTCTATGTGAACAATGCAAATCCTGAATTCTGAGATTTAATATGAATAATTTCAAAAACACCCTCTCCCACACCGACAACCTGAATCCTCTCAGGTAACCAGTAAAATATAACATCCCTCACCAGAATAGACATACACCTTCATAAGAAAAATCTCTAACGACTATCCTGCTTTGTCTTCATTTAGAATCCCCCGAAGCTCTGTATATGTGATAGTCGGATCTTTCCGCCAAAGGTTTACGGGAAACATTGCTCGGTGAGAAATATGAGTTTACAGCAGCGATAACTTTCCTTGACTTCTTTTCTACTGGTAAGCATTATAGATAGAGAAGGAGATCAGACTATGTCCCGAATATTCCACAGAACACAGTCTCCCGCAACACAGGATATGCTGGATATTCGGAAGTGTGGATGAAGCAAATTTCGTTTTATACTGCATTACAACAATAGAAGAGGTGGAAGAAAAAAACAATGAATAGTTGCTCTAAATATTGCCTCATAATCTTATTAATTAGCAGCTATAGTTTAAACAATGCTCAATCATTCACTTTGCAGGGACAAGCTTCAGTGTGGTTGACCAGTATTCCTGAAAATAATTATATCTCTCAAGTTGGCGTTAGATATATTCCTAATCTTTTTATCGAGAAATCACTCACAGATAAATACTTTGTCGATGCGGAGTTGTCCATTAACACATATTTATTCAGTGACTTTAATGATTGGAAAAGTGAAAATGAAACTGCAAAACTCAAACCATACAGATTATGGTTGAGGATTTCATCAAACCAATTTGAAGCGCGCGCGGGACTTCAGAAAATAAATTTTGGTTCGGCAATGCTGTTTCGTCCGTTAATGTGGTTCGATCGCATCGACCCGCGCGACCCGTTGAAGCTTACTGACGGAGTTTATGGATTACTATTGCGCTACTATTTTCAAAATAATGCTAATATTTGGCTGTGGGCGCTTTATGACAACAATGATCTAAAAGGTTGGGAGATAGCACCAACAAAAGATAACGGAATAGAATTCGGCGGTCGCTTTCAAACTCTGATATTTACGGGTGAAGCCGGGATAACTTATCATCACCGTAAAGCCGATTTTACTCAACTTCCCGCTCTTGTTCCTGATATAAATAAAAATGTGGTTGATGAAAACCGCTTTGCCTTCGATTGTAGATGGGATTTTGAAATTGGGCTATTGTTTGAGGGAACTCTTAACTATTGCAAAACTGAACTCGCCTTAATGAAATACCAGTGTCAATGGACAATTGGTGCTGATTATACTTTTAATATTGGGAACGGTCTTTATATTTTAACCGAGTTTTACAATTCTGAGAGTTCAGATAAAATTTTTGGATCAGGTGACGGGATCAAATTTTCCGCTTTATCAGCTAATTATCCTATCGGGTTATTAGATAAGGTTTCAGGAATTTATTATTATGATTGGACAAACCGAGATAGTTATGTGACGTTAAATTGGCAGCGGACCTATGACAATTGGCTGTTTTATATTATTGGTTTTTTTAATCCGGAAATATTTCGTCTCAATCAAACGCAAAGTGATAGTAATGTATTTTCTGGGAATGGGTTTCAGATAATGGTCGTATTTAATCATTAGTGAGAAAAATAGAAATATAAATTGTAATATAATCATAAGGAGATACAGCAATGAATAATTCTTGTTTAATAAAAACTGAACATTTAACAAAAACATATCAAATGGGACCTACCATTCTAGTCGCACTGGATGACGTGAATTTAACTTTTAAGAGAGGAGAATTTGCTGGGCTTGTCGGACCCAGCGGCTCTGGCAAAACCACCTTGCTGAATATCATAGGCTCCCTGGATTTACCGAGCGAGGGCAGTGCTGAGGTATTGGGTAAAAAAATTGAAACACTCTCGCATAAACAAGCTGCCCGACTCCGCAACATGCATATCGGATTCATTTTCCAAACATTCAATTTATTACCGGTTTACACTGTTTTTGAGAATGTTGAATTTCCGCTTCTGCTCCAGAATATGGAAACTTCAGAAAGAAAAAATTTAGTCATGGAAGCATTAGAGTGGGTCGGGCTGGCTGACCGTGCGAGTTCAAAACCGGCACAGCTTTCGGGAGGTGAGAGTCAACGCATTGCGATCGCACGTGCTATAGTCAAGAAGCCAGAGATAGTTCTTGCAGATGAACCGACTGCAAATCTTGATGCAAAAAATTCACACCACATTATGAAGACGATGGTTCAGTTAAATGAGGGCATTGAAACAACATTTATCTTCGCCACTCACGATGAAAAAGTAATGCAGTATCTAAAAAGAAAAATTTCATTGGTTGATGGGAGTGTTGAAAAGGATGAAATTTTAGATGCGGAGGTGAGAAAATGATTATTCCCAAACTTGCCTTCAGAAATATTTATGGGGCAGGCTTGCGCACCTGGTTAAGCGCTATCGCACTTTCGTTTTCATTTGTTGCTATCATATTCTTGCAGGGGCTTTATAACGGGATGAGTGACCAAATGGAAAAAGCTACGCTGGATGCCCAATTCGCCGGTGGGCAATACTGGCAAAGCGATTATGATCCGTACGATCCCTTAACGCTGGACGATGCCCATGGAAAGTTCCCGAGTGAACTCCAAAAATTAGTTGCAGAGAAAAAAGCAGTGCCAATATTGATCCGGCAGGCATCTATCTATCCCAATGGCAGATTCCAAAACGCTTTAATGAAAGGAATTGCACCGGACCAAACTATATTGTCAATTCCGACTTCAGTATTAATAACGAATGAGGAAACCATTCCGGCATTAATTGGCAGTCGTATGGCAAAAAGTACCGGGCTAAAAATAGGAGATTATGTCACTGTAAGGTGGCGTGATGCCAACGGTACATTCGATGCAAATGAAATTAAAATAATAGAAGTGATGAAAACCGACGTTTCGGATATCGATAACGGACAGCTTTGGATTCCTATTGAAAGAATGCGTGAAATGACTGCAATGCCCAATGAAGCAACGATCATTGTCCTGGAAAAAGGCTTACAGTTCAGTGATAAAGTTTATAATTGGAATCACAAAGATCTCGATTTTTTAATGCAGGATATTAGGGCGCTTTATTTATCAAAATCAATCGGTGGAAGCATTTTTTATATCGTCCTGTTGTTATTAGCTATGCTTGCTATTTTTGACACTCAAATTCTATCCATCTTCCGAAGAAGAAAAGAGATGGGCACTTTAATGGCTTTGGGAATGACACGCTCAAAACTAATTCAACTATTCACTCTAGAAGGCTCGATGCATGCTGTTTTGGCTGCAATTGTAGCTGCTATTTATGGGATTCCCTTACTAACTTATGTCGCTTCAAAAGGATATGGTTTACCGGAAGGGACGGATAGTTACGGTCTTGCAATTGGGAATAGAATTTTTCCTACATATACCGTTGGCTTAGTTATTAGCACAACACTGCTTGTTTTAATTGTTACAACTATTGTCAGTTATCTGCCGACAAGGAAAATTGCAAAACTTAACCCAACCGACGCTTTAAGAGGAAATTTGACATGATAAAATTTTTATTAAAAGGTCTAATTCGCGACCGGTCACGGTCACTCTTTCCTATATTAACCGTTTTTGCAGGCGTTTTTCTGGCTGTATTTTTATACTCCTTCTTAAACGGTGTAATATCGGACATGATTAAGTCTACAGCTCATTATCAAACAGGGCATTTAAGAATAATGACTCAGGCTTATGCAAAAGAAGCTGATCAAAATCCCAATGACCTTGCGTTCATTGGTGTCGATAGTTTGCTTCAGAGATTGAATGAAAAGCATCACGAAATGTTGTGGACACCGCGAATCAAATTCGATGGTTTACTAGATATACCAGATGAAAACGGAGAAAAGAAAAAACTGCCCGGGAA
>CAZLTJ010000102.1:0-7522 GCA_964562425.1 uncultured bacterium | reverse complement strand
TATGATGCTGTGAAAGAAAGTCTGCGAACGACTTTACTCACAGAATAATTATAACAGATGAAAAGAATTAAACTTAAAGAAAAATCCGTGACTTAAAAAATAATAACGGATTTCATAAATTATGGTATACAAATTGCTAAATAATTATAAGAAAGGAGTATAATTCAACTAATTAATTCGCAAAATTAGAGTATTATGCACACCAAAATCTTTCTAATATTTTTGTTATTTTTGTTGGTTTCCTCTGTATTAGGTCAATGGACCATACATCTTGAGGAGAAAGGACGATATTTCCTCCCACTCCAGGATCGACTCGAACCTGATCCATTAGAGTTAAGAGAAAATATTGCTTCTTTAAACTTTAATGCAGTTTCCATAGAACGTTGGGCTGTTGCTAATTTTGAATTAGGCGTAGTATTTCTTCATGAAACAATAAATGGAATCGAAGTTTATGCACCCCGAGCTATCTCTATCGAAGAATTCATGTATGATTTGCAATGGGCTGAATGGAGAAAAAGTCTTAGAACAGCACATAAAGAATATAAAGAACGGGAAGTGAAGTTTGAAATTCCTATGGATCTACCACCTGGTTTAAGAACATTTATCGGCACTGGTGGAGCAGGACTTGGAGTTTCAGGTTTATACAAAGTTACAATGGCTGGTCGAAGTCAATGGAAAAATACCGAGAATTATTATGGGAGCAAATGGCCACAACTTCAAATGGAACAGGAATCTCGGTTCACTATTACTGGAAATATAGGTTCTAAAATCGAAGTACGGGTGGATCAGGACAGTCATCGTCAAACCGAACTGGAAAATACTATAAATATCAAATATACCGGTGAAGAAGATGATGTAATTCATAACATAGAAGCCGGGAATACAACATTATCGTTACAAGGTGCTGAGCTTGTTGGATATAGCGAAAGCATTCAAGGTCTTTTCGGTATTAAAAGCGAATTTCAAGTAGGTGATTGGAATATCACTGCAATTGCAAGTCAGGAAAAAGGTAACACTAGTCAAATTACTGTCAGACCTGAAATAGATAAAAGAAACATCAAGAAATATGATTATGAATACAAAAAGAGAACTTATTTCTATATAGAGGATATTTTTGCATCTCACACAGCATCTGGAGACTCTATAACGGAATTTGAATTATATATAACAAGCGATGATCCAAGATATAGTTCCGACCTTAGCACAACTTTAGGAGCAGCCTTTATAAATCCTCTGGATATTATAGGATATCCAGATAGTGTCGTAGGTTATTTTAAAAAAATTGACACTGATCGGTATTATTATTCTCCTCGAGGTGGTTGGTTTCGACTTAAAATATCTGCATATGATGGAGAAGTTCTTGCAGTTAAATATGTCATAAAACGACCAACAGGCATAACTGATTCGGTGGGAGCAATTCGTGATTCAAATTATATAATTCTAAAATTAATCAAACCTGCTAATATGCCTCCTTCCCACCCATGCTGGGAATTTGAATGGCGTAATGTTTATGATCTTGGTAAAACAGATATTGACCTTCTTACGACTTATATAAAACTTTTCAGATATTTTGGTAATTCTAGCGACACAACGAATTCAATCCCAAACAATCCATTTGTTTACTTGCTTGAATGGTATGGCATGGACAGCCTCGACGAAAATGGAAATCCTGAACCTGACGGTTTAGTAGATCAAAACCTGAGATTTCTGGATCCTTCAAGAGGTGAATTAATTTTCCCTGTCCCACACCCCTTTGACCCAAAAGAAATCGATTTATTTCTTTCACCTGCTCTGATTGATTTCCCCGATTCTTTGAGAAATCCTATGATATACAGTTCTACAGACATAACTGAAATGAGTGAAAATTCTCATATGTTTATTTTTGGTGAACTCAAAGGCTTCAGCTCGCAACAATCCTTAGGTACATATAGTATTATAAAAGGAAGTGAGGCAGTAACACTCAACGGGGAAAAACTTATACGAAATCAAGACTACACGATTTTATATGAGATTGGACAGATAAGATTTATATCAGACAGAGCAAAAGATCCTAACGCTAATATACGTATAACTTTTGAAGCTCAGCCATTTTTCTCTATCAAGCAAAAAACACTTTTGGGATCACGTATTCAATATAACCTTGGTGATGACTCCTGGTTTGGACTCACTGGTTTATATAAAAATGTTACTTCTCCTATTGAAAGACCTCAGGTTGGAAGAGAGCCTACCAGTGCATACATATTAGATACTGATCTTAGACTATCAGCTGATGTACCTTTTCTCACAGAAATGGTGGATGCAATTCCACTAATTCAAACAGATGTTCCATCCCGAACAATATTCAAGGCTGAAGCTGCAAAATTGTATTCTACACCAAACACCTCTGGTGAAGCCTACATAGATGATTTCGAAAGTAGCAGAATGAGAAGCTCGATTTCAATTATCAGAACAAACTGGACTTTAGCAAGCCCACCTCCAGATTTTGAAAACCAGAACCGAGCTAAGATTATATGGTTCAATCCTTATGAAAAAGTGTATGCTCAAGAAGTTTTTCCTAACCGTATTACAACAGGTACCACAAGTACTATGGATTACCTTAAAATTCAATATTTTGATACAACAACTGTTGCATCTGATTCCATGGTTTGGGGAGGTATTATGCAATATCTTAATTCCTCGTATCATGACCAACATAATACTCAGTTTATGGAGATTCGGGTAAGGGGAAATGTAGGAATTCTTACCGTAGATATTGGTGTTATATCTGAGGATGCCAATGATAATGATATTCTTAATACAGAAGACAAACTTAGAGATAATCGATATAATCATATATTAGAAGAGGGTGAGGATATTGGCATAGATGGACTAAAAAACGATGATGAATATGGATATTATTTACATCTTGCAGGGATCGATACATCAGGAATGTCATTGAACGAGATGAAAGATATGTTTGCAACAGTTTTTCCAAACAGAGATCCACTCGATCCCTCTGGAGATAATTATGATTACTCAAATAAATATAGATATGACAAAATAAACGGTACAGAAGGAAATGGAACCGATGTTATGTACGGTGGACGACCAAGACCCGATACAGAAGATATCAATCGAAACGGTTCACTGGATGGTATAAACGATTATTTCTCATATGAAATAGATCTCTCCTCAAATGCATTTCTGGTTTCAGGAACAAGCACCATAAAAGGTTGGCGACTTTTAAGAATTCCAATTAGAGATACAATTTTCACATTTGTAGAAGATGGAAAAGTCTGGCGAAGAAAACAAGTGGGTAATCCATCATCTGATTTTAAACAGATTAAATACATAAGACTTTGGCTGCGAGGGGTCGATTCCCCCGGTGCAAATTTCTCGAAAATTCCTGATGACGAAATATCAATTGTATCGATTGATTTCGTAGAGAACCAATGGCGGAGTAACTCAGATAAACTTGAAATATCAGTAATAAGTACAGATGAAAATACTGACTATACTCCTCCACCCGATGTGTATATTCCTGTAAATCAAACAACCGGTATTACGATGGCAGAACGTTCTCTATCACTAAAATACAAATACATCCCTCCTCTTGATACAGTAAAGGCTTATAAAACACTTTCAGATGATCAATACCAGGACTATACACGGTATAAAAAACTAAAGATGTGGGTATATTTTGATAGCACAGGTGTTGAAGGTGAAACCTCAGTGTTATTATTCCGAATAGGTGACACTCGAGGAAATTACTACGAATATAGAACGATGCAATTAGAAAACGGATGGAGCGAGAATAATAAAGTTGAAATAGAATTCAATGAGATTACATCATTCAAAGAGGAATACTATCGTCGACTTAACAACCCTGATCTTGAAGATATACCCAATACTAAATTAGCTTCTCATGGAAAAGGTTATTATACAATTATTGGACAACCGACACTAACTAGAGTAACATATTTCGAAATTGGAATTATTAACCCAGATCCAAACTTTCCAATAAGCGGTGAGATTTGGTGCGATGAACTAATACTAACTAACGCAAGAATAGATAATGGTATGGCATATAAAACCGAGCTATCTATAGATATGGCTGATTTTGCTAGATTTAATGTATCGTATAACCAAAGAGACGACGACTTTCACGGGTTAACAAGCGAAACTACCCAAAGAGGATATGGTCAATCCAGGCTATCTAGTACAATTGCTCAAGCTTTTACGAAAACACTGAGTTATAATTGCACCTTCATATTCGGCAAATTCTTTCCGCCAAGATGGAACGTTTCATTACCTCTCAGCTATGTCAAAACTCATGAGACTAGCACTCCACGCCTTAAAACCGGATCTGATGTAGTTCTTTCTGATTCATTACGCAACGAAGAAAAAACTGTAATAAACTCGCAATCCATTTCGCTTCCAGGCATTGGTGTAGCTCCGGAAAGCCGAACACCAATTTTGGATTTACTTGTTGTCCCAAACAAGATAAACTATAGCTATTTAAGAACAAAAGAAAGATCACCAAGATATCCGAAAAATATACGTTCAAACTATACTTTCACCCATAACTACTCTCTTGGTCTGAGGAAAGACACAATAAAAAGGATAAAAACAACAGGTGTGATTAAAGACTCAACATCTAGTGAAAGTTCGGATATCACATCTTTCCTGCTTTCTAAAACTTTAAATGCTATTCGTCCAACGTCGCTTATATTTACCACAACAGTAACATCAGATAAAACACTGTCGTTCGATCAATTAGGAACTCCAGACAAAAAATACACACGATACTTAAGACATGATACAAAGCTTAAATTTGAACCATTCAAGAATGTAACCGCTGATGTTGGACTTCACCTTGACCGAGACATACACAAAACAGATTTCATCTCATTGGGTCCACCTTTTGTTGTAGGTAAAGCTATGTCAAAGGATCTCAATACCGGTCTTCACTGGAGTCCAGACAATTTAGAATTCCTTACTCAACGATATGATTTCACAAGCAAATATCATGAAGATACTCGATCACCTCAGGAAGGAACTTTTGGTCAAGCTACTCAAAACAGAACCGTACGTGCAGATTATACTTTGTATTGGGATAAATTATTCAGCAAGGCTGCAAAAGGAGAAAAGTCTTCAAGTATAAAGAATCTCCTAGCTAAATTTGATAACCTACGAGCTACTTTCAATTGGAATTCCACAATCAATGCACCGAATTTAACCAGACGACCAGATAAATTATTCCAATTTGGGATTAACTCCGATCCGGGTGTATCTGCATACGAAGGAGAACTATCGGATGGAAGACTCTCTCCATCCACAACAAATACTCATACTTTTGATGCTTCATCCGGCACTAAATTACCATCCGATATAACGTTAAAGTTTTCATACAATTTTACTAGGAATGCAAATTATACAAATACCGACAATAAGAAGACGATTTCTCATAAACTTCCCGATATAACAGCGAATTGGGGTTTCATTAACAAATCCAAATTCTTCAAATCATTCGCTAATTCTGTAACCTCAACAAGTAATTGGTTAAGAAAAACTACCGCTACCTATACAAACGAGGAATTCTCACAGAAAATAACTGAGAATAAATTCCAGCCCTTATTAGGAATGACATTTAACATGAAAGGCGGATGGACTCTCGATTTGAGATATAACCTTGAATTCTTAAAAAACGAAAACTTTACTGGAACACAACTTAACTATTCAGACAACAATAAGTCTGGCTTAGATGTCGTAGTACGATATGCAATAAGAACATCGCAGGGATTGAAAATCCCAATTTTAGGAAAAATAACCTTAGAAAATAATCTCGATTTTACTCTTAATGTCAATTATTCTGTTAATAAATCCGAATCATGGAATTCCACAAGCACAACAAAAACACCAACGAGACATACTTCTCATCTGACAATAAGGCCTCAACTTTCGTATAGTCTTTCCAAAAATGCAATAGCGGGTATGCAGATAGAGATCACTAACGATACAGATAAAATTCGCAAACCGTATATTACAACATATATACGGGATGTGCGAATGTGGGTTCAGTTTTCGTTTGGAGGAAGTCGTAGTGTTGGTGGCAGAAGGCTTTTCTAAATTCTGTTGTAATAATAATAAGTTACAAAATCCTAATTGGACATGCTCCAGGATTTTAGTTCTTTCCTTGAGCATGTCCAATGTTTTAGTTCTGAGAAGTTTCGATATTTCTTATGATGCATCTATTCACTTTACAATAACATTTGAATACGCATCTATTTTATTAGCAATATTCGCATCACTTGATCATAATTTCCAGCTGTTGCACGTATAATATATATGCCTGAAGGATGAGCGGATCCATCCCATTCCAAGCGGTACGAATTGGAAATCATTTCGAAACACCCGAATTTCTCAACTTGTTTCCCAAATATGTCGTAAATATATACAATGTTTAATGGTTCTATTGGCGAATGTATCAAGATATCACATTTTTTGTTAAATGGGTTTGGATACACCTGAATTGTCGGATGTCTGAGAATGACGAGCGATGTGTCGTTAATCCATTCCCCGTAGAATGTATAGAACTTATCAGCAACGTTATTTGCCAAATCTGAAGCATGAACAGAGAATAGTAAACTCTTGTCATACGGTAGGTCTTCATACTCCCATGTAATTTTATATCCACTTAAATGTGAGACTATTGCGCATTCACTGGTTACATCTTTTGGTGTGTATCCTTCGATTGTTACTGTAACAGTTATACTGGAGCTGTCAACACCGGTTGCAATAGCACAGCGACCTGTATCAAGATCCAAACAGTTGATTATTATCCGCCCGGAATCGGGATATAAGCAAGTTATCCGCAAAGGATATTCTAATCTAATAACAGGTGGACAGATATCGACAGTGTCTGGTTCACCGCAAGTTGTCCAATCCTCGCAGAATGTACGCGCAGCATTACTTGCCAAATCGGAAGCATCAACGCAGAATAATAATCTCTCACTATATGGCAGATCTTCGTATTCCCATGTAATTCTATACATTCCAAAACTTGAGGCAATTGCACATTCACTGGTTACATCTTCCGCAGAATCGCCGTCGATTGTTACTGTAACAGTTATACTTGAGCTATCAACACCGCTTGCAATACACCGACTTGTATCATCCCAACAATCGAAAATTATCCGTCCGGAATCGGGATATAAACAAGTTATTCGCAAAGGATATTCTAATCTAATAACAGGTGGACAGATATCGACTGTGTCTGGTTCGACAGAGTCTGGATCGCAAGTTGTCCAATCCTCGCAGAATGTACGCGCAGCATTACCTGCCAAATCGGAAGCATTAACACAGAATAACAATCTCTCACTATATGGTAGGTCTTCGTATTCCCATGTAATTCTATACATACCAAAAAATGAGACAATTGCACATTCACTGGTTACATCTTCCGCAGAATCGCCATCGATTGTTACAGTAACAGTTATACTTGAGCTATCAACACCGCTTGCAATACACCGACTTGTATCAT
>CAZLTJ010000101.1:0-7571 GCA_964562425.1 uncultured bacterium | reverse complement strand
ATATTAGACGAAGGTAGTGGCTTAATGCTGTCGTTTTTTACTTATAGTTAGGTTCGACTATGGCTAGCTATATCCAATTATTGGCCCCTCTATAGATCTGGAATTGATCAATTTTAGATTAATTCTACAGGCAGAAAACACAGCCTTCGAGGTTTAGATTTTTAGCCAATTTTTTAAGTTCAATTTCATAATCACCTGTTCCAATGATAGTAAGTATTGACTTTTTATCATGTTTTTTTTCTAATTTTTTCATTGCTCTCAAAATATACTGAATTCCTTTATATCTTCTCACATATCCAACATACAATAATAAAATTACGTTTCCTTCATTTTTCTTTTTTATAGAAGAATTTATTTGTTTAACTCCGTTAGGTATAACCTGTATATCTTTTGTACTAATTCTGAAATCCTTTTGGATTAAGCTTGATTCATACTCAGAAACGCAAACAACTTTATCAACACGCTTGAACATATTCTTCCCTATTGGTTTATACAATTTATGCAAAAAATTTGCGAACATAGTATGCCCTCTTTCATGATAATGCGGATTAAACACAATAGGCTCATTCCGAACAAGATGCACAGCCATCAAAGAATTGGGGTTGCTATAAGCGTGTACATGCACAACATCTACAGAATTTAAAATATTTTTATCTTTTTTGAGATACTGATATAGTGCAGGATTAAACCTATACAAATACTTCCTCATTCGAGACCTTATTACACGTACTCCATTAACATATTCTTCACCACTGTAAGCCGAATTAATCGCTAATACCGTACATCCATGTCCTTTCTTCACCAATCCCTCAGAAACTTCTTTGACCACCTTAGGCACCCCTCCAGTTTGAGGATAGTAACTCCCAGTTATTGTCAGGATGTTCATTTTTCCATCTCCAGCGCTATCTTGCTAACCTCATCAAATATTCTTTTATTATAACTTTTTGGAATCTCCAACTTATAAATCGGCACATTTTCAAGAATTTTCTCCAATCCCTCCCTTAAATCTTCCCAGTATGTTGCTACTTGACTCTCAGGAAAAACAAAAGAATATGCCAGCATATATTTAAAATAACGTCCAAAGCTCATACCTGTCATCCTTGGACTATATATATGAACCATTTCCATTTCCATACTTATGATTAATTTATCTATGGTTTCTTTCAATTTCGCTCTCCTTACACTTACCGCTTCTTTATTCGTTTTCACAATAGAGAGCAAAGTTCTTAATGTTGATGAGTTTGCTACTTTTACATCATTGGTTGCATATTCTGAATTGTTCCATAAGTATTTGACCATCCGAGCTTTATCCCAAAATCCTCGAGGGTCTTCGGTAGGTAAATGTTTGACTCTGAATGCAAATAGAATATGATGAATCGGAAAACTCATGACCTTATCTTTATGGATAATCACTCGGTCATCAGCCAAAAACTCGAAATCTTCTCTCCGAACAAAATCCATAGCAAGCGTTGTTTTGAATGCCCCGCCTCTCCCTTCCAATAGATATGCTTTGTTGTTTTTGCTGATAGCTCCAGCATGAATTAAAAAATATCCATTCTTCGCTAATTTATATTCAATCAAAGGTCTTAATAAAAGATTTTGTGGTAAGAATTCAGGAATTAGAATAGATTGTAACCCAAAGACACCACCATCAAAATTAATCCTTGTTTTGCCATCTTCAAATCCAATTATCTCCACTTCCCATCTTGCTTTCCCCTCTGAATCTTTACAGTAAAAGTAGTTCTCTTTGATATGATATTTATGATCCATTACATAGCAGTTTTCATTTGATGGTGTGAACTTTCCGATATTAAGAATTATATCTGGGTCATCTATCTCTTCTTTTGTTTCGAAAAAGGATAGGAGTAAGTTTAAACCCTTCATAATATCTTTTCTCCTGTTCCTCACTATCTGGAATGTTAATATATTGTGAATGTTATAATTTAATATTTGTTTCATTTTGTATCACCCCATATATTCTTTCAAATGTATTTGCATCATATTTTTGTGACACTTCGATCTTATAGATTAGTATATCTCCACTTATATTTTTTCTTAAATTCTTCTTATAGCGATGCCAGTGGGTCGCTAATTTACTATCTGGAAACATATATGAATATTCCAACATGTATTTTAAAAACGAAAGGGAATCAAGTTTCTGATTCATGACTAAATGGTTAATCAATTCTTCTTTGCTGATTTTTTCCATTGAAAAATCTTCTTTTGGCAAGAGAAGAAAAATAGAATCTAACTTTGACTTATCAACAATCAAATCTGGGAATAACTCCCTGACATCTATTTTTGAAAATATCTTCGCATATCCAAATGTAATTTTATAAAGTAAATGTTTCAAACCAAATGTCATCTTTGTTTTTAATTTTAAATTGTTTTCTATTATCGGGGCCATATTATAGGTAAAAATGTTTAAAGGGGACAGAAAATTTAATACATTACCTTCATCGAGAATTACGAAATTATCACCAAGAAAATCAAATCCCCTTTCTACGAGATATAGTGATGTTACTGTTTTTCCCCCACCACTTCGTGCAGGAAAAAGATAAGCATGGTTATTCTTACTTACACAAGAACTATGAACTAAGGGGTACCCTCTTTCATTCATCTTAAAACTTAATAGAAAATCTATGAGTGGCGATATGAACATGCTGCCAATGAGATTATTGGAGATGTGAACTATCATATCCTCTTCTTCAAATCCAGACATTTCAAACTTCCATTTTGCAAGTTTATATGAATCTTTACAATAAAGGTAATCTTCTTTGATATAATATGTATCATCTAAAATGTAACAATCTCTATTCGAAGGTTTAAAATCTCCAAGGTATATGGTAAAATCAGGGGTTCTCAATCCTTCTGACTCAAAGTTTTTGTATTCTATGTCTATATTACTGAAAAAATCATCTAAGAAATTGGTCTTTTTTATGATTTTGAATGTTACAATGTTATGAATATTGTAAGATTTTTCGGTTACCCTCACTGATGACCACCTCTTTTTTTCAAGGACTTCTCTAAACTACTTAAATAATCTGCTAAGAAATTAATGAGTCCTTTATCCTTTTTAACTTTTATGGAATGTTCATCCATACTTTTCAATACCTTTTCAAGCTCATCCATATTATAGATAGCTATTACTTTACCCTCCTTGCTCAACACATCCATTATCTCTAATTGATGATTGTCAATAATTTCACCATATTCTTTTAACCTTGGCACTACGATTGTAGTTTTTCCTTGTTCTAGAGCGGTAATTATAGCCCCAACGCCACCATGGCACACAACAACCCTTGCCTTACGAATCAATTTGTGAAATTTAGAATAATTTTTAAAATCAAAATAGTCTGCATTTTTTGGCTTGTATTTCCCATATCCAATTTGCATAATCACCTCTTCATCTATTCTCCCAGCAATCTCATCCATTTTTTTTACTAATCGTTCAAAACCTTCGTAATGAGAACCAACAGTAACGAATATCAAAACACACCCCCCTTAAATTCCGCTTTTTTACCATAGCTTTTTAAGAGTTGCTTCCACTGAACCAAAAACACATCTGCAATCGGATAAATCAATCTCCCGGTTGTTGATGGTTTATTTATCCTACACCAGCTCTCGATGAAGAATATTTTAATACCGAACAATTTTGCAATATATGCTGTTGGTATTGCTATCTCAGCCCCATTACTTACAATGAGATCCGGTTTTTCTTTACGAAGAATTTTTACCAGTGTTGGTATAGCGGATAGATATCGTAAAGGATTTTTCTTGAGGATTTTTAATTGATATGCCCTTCCTAAATCTCGACCACCTAATACATTATATGTGATGAAAAATTTTTCGTGGCCCTCAAATGCGTCCATTAACTGTGACATTTCTGTAATATGTCCTCCATCCGAACAGACAATACAGATTTTCATGAAATCTCCTCCTAATTAACATACAACATTATACTCCTGTTTTGGCTTTCTTTGGGAATGACTTTATAGATTTACAATATTTTCCTTTTTCGCCATAGGCTACCAATTTAAATGATCCATTGGAATAATAAAACAACGGTAATCCCACTTTCAATAGCGGGATCAAACCCCTGGCCATTTTTTCTTTGAACACACCAAATTTAGAGGGACTATGCCATTCAAATTTTTGTGTTTTGGGTATCTTACCATCTATCTGAGCATTTACCCTATTACCCTTTTCTATTAATTTTTGTATATATGGTACATCGCTAATATTCCATCTAATGATTTTTAGACATGCTAAATCTACTAATAACGTATCATTGCCTGTCACCATTATATTTAACTTAACTGGCTCTCCAGTCCATGGACCATGTCCATTAATTGCCCATATTCCATCAGCTATGATTAAATCTGACTTGAAAATATAATACAGGTCATGTAGTACCTCATCAATTACTGGATGGTACTTGACCTTGAATACATACGGATTTAAGCCAAATAAGTTTTTGATAGCACAACTAAATCTTGCAATCTCATGCGTTTTTATCTTTGCTAAATTGATTAATTTTGTATTAGCTGCAGTAAATAGCTTTGGCATCTGGAATTCTTTCAGGATATTGCAATTATTATTTTTAATCGTTACAGTAGGCTCTTTACTTAGATTAATAAATTGTGTATCATATATCGAGCATATCTTGCCCAGATCCAAGTATTCAAAAACATCTTCACACTTGAATGCTATTCCGTCTGACTCAACTAAAAAAATGTTGCTAGCTTTGTATTTGGATCTAATTATTTTAAGTACGCTTTCAATTATTTTGACGTTTGTAGTCCCCCCCGCGGTATCTGTTTTGAAGCCCAAATTTGGTTTGATTACAAAATTTAAATCTTTTGTTTCTCGGAGACTCAAAAATGTGTGAACGGCCTCTTTCACTATTTCTTCAATACTGTTTCTATTTACATCTCTCATTATGACTTTATTAGCCATTTCTACCATTTTTGTGCCTTTTACCCCACCAATACCCAACCAAACTCCTCGCACCTCTAGCCTTCCGCTTGAAATCATCAAATCCTTTAATTGTCAATAAATGATGCACCCATGTACTTGGTCTGAAATAGAAATTATCATACAAACCCTTATCCACCAACTCCACAATCTCCGCTTTCGACAAATTCGGATATGCAACAACCGTGTTCTGCTCACCGGCATCTGCCCAGTCTGTCCAATCATTCGCTATGATATACCTATTCTCATTGCACCAATTATAAAATGCAGTTCCGGGATATGCAGTCAAAGCCGAAAACTGCAAAGTATCGGGTTTCAATTCCATGGGCAGTTTTATCGTCTTCTCAGCCGTTTCTTTCGTCTCTCCCGGACCACCCACCATAAAACACCCATGCACCTTTATGCCCGCTTTTTTCGTCAATCTTGCAAACTCCTTCATCTGCTCTACCGTCAATCTCTTCCGCACATTATCTAATATCTTTTGATCGCCAAACTCGTATCCAACAACGAGCATTCTACATCCAGATTCTTTCATTAGTTTTAATAATTCCAAATCGTCTAAGTCCGCTCTTGCATTTGCAGACCACGATATTCTTTTGTTCAAACCTCTGTTTATTATCTCAGTACAAATGTCTGCACATCTTTTCTTATCCGCTGTCAAAGTATCATCTTCAAACATGATCTCCTTTAAATCAGGAAACAGCTCTAAGTCATATTCAATCTCATCAACAACCTTCTTTGCAGATCGAAATCGGTATTTCTTACCGTAAAACACCTGTGGCAATACGCAAAAACTGCAGTTGTTTGGGCACCCCCTCCCGCTTATCATTGTTATAAATGGATAGAGCTTTCCTGCATCGAAATAATCGTGCACGTCTATTTGTTGCCACGCGGGAAACGGCATTTCGTCCAAATTCATTATTAACGGTCTATCTTCATTGGTTAATATTTCATTTCCATTTCTATAAGTGATGCCAGCAATGTTTGTGGGGTCTTTTTCATTTGCTATGTCCCTCAGCGTATAGTCATATTCCCCTCTTGCAATAAAGTCTATCTTGTCACTCATCCGCATTGTCTCCTCGGGCAGTGCGGATGCGTGCTGACCAATTAATACGGTAGTTGAGCCCGAATCCTTTAGCAGTTCCGCATGTTTTATGTCGTTATATATGGACGGTGTTGTGGTGTGCACAACCGCTAAATCCTGCTTGAATTCGCTTGCGATCTCTTTCACACCTTCAAAATCTATGTTTAAAGATGCAGCATCTAATAGTTTGACTTCATGTCCTTCGTTCTCCAATACCGCAGTTGCTATCGCTAAATAATCCGGATGTCGCTGTACCCTGCCTCTTGACCTCGCCGCCCAACGTGCACTTCGTACAAAGTTCTTCCCGTAAGATGGATTTAGCAATAAGATTTTCATTTTGTTCTTCCTCTTTTAGTCAAGGTTTTCTCTTTAGAGAAAAAGTTGTAACATACATAAACACCCCAAACGTTCCAGCCAATGACCTCATACTTGCTAATAGTGGTGCCAAGAATAAAAATTTTCTCTCTTTTTTATATGTCCATAATCCCAGCGATAAATTTGAAAACAACAACAGAACAAAACACAAAAGGAATAACGGGCTGATCACTACTGCCAACGGTATAGACAAGAAAACCAAACCAGATATGATAAACTGAACCTGCGCCTCATGTCCCGTATAACTATCCCCTTTAAGAATTTTATCCTTGTTTCTGAGGTACATTTTTACTCTCCAGTATCCTCGCCCGAATTGCTGCACAAGATATTTCTTTAACGAATCGGGATGGTAATGGTAAACAAACGTCTCACCAGTGAAAACTAAATCATAGCCCATCTTCCTTATGTTAAATGCAAGGTCAAAATCCTCACCACTTGCAATAGGATATTCAGTACTAAAGCCCTTTGCCTTAATGAATATATCCTTAATGTAACTTGCAGAATAGCTACCCATTGTGTCTATCGTCTTGCCTATCAAGTTCTCATGCCGTTTCGCAATTTCATAATCAACGTATCTTGCAATTAAACTTTCGTTGTTTTTTACTTTATAGCCGCAGTTGCAACCTACAACTCTTCCTTCTAACGGCTTCACCATCTCTTCTAGCCAATTCACAGGTGGAATGCAATCAGAATCCAGGAAAATAATTATGTTACCCTCTGAGTGTTCAACGCCAAGATTTCGCGCTTTTGCGGGTCCAGCATTTTCTTGATGTGTCAATTTGATAGATAAATTACTCTGGCTCTCGAACTCTGCAACTAATTTTGATGAATTATCGGCACTACCATCATCTACCACAATAACTTCAAAATCGCACCTTGTTTGATCCTCAAGTCCCGTTAACGTTTGAATAATTGTATTTTCTGCATTGTACATCGGGATGATTACGCTTATCATGCTATCTCGTAACTAAACCATCTCTGAAATATTCTATCGTCCTCTTCAATCCCTCTTCCAATCCCACTTTTGGCTCCCAGCCTAAAATTGCCTTCGCCTTATTTATATTCGGCTTACGCTGCATCGGATCGTCCTGCGGAAGTTGCTCATACACTATCTCTGACTTTGATTCGCAAAGTT
>CAZLTJ010000100.1:0-7607 GCA_964562425.1 uncultured bacterium | reverse complement strand
GATAAGTCCAGAGATATCGGTTTTCTTCATCCTCGTAATAAACGTCCGCACTAATTTCAACCGAACTATCCGGTAGGACACAGGATTGACTAACTCCAAACGATGTGATTCTTAAGGATGGTGGTGTAAGGTTATGTTTCGAGTCATCCTCGCATCCTATTATTAATAACACTATTAAAAAAGCACCCAATATTATCAAAGGCATCACCTTTTTCATTATATTCCTCCTATATAATTCGGAATTTAAGGTTAAGTAGATATTTAATAAAAATAAGCTAATATGTTCTGGATTAAATGAAATTAATCCTTGAAATATAATAATCTATTAAAGATTGAGTATCCATTAATTATAAATGATTTTGAACCGATTTTCAAATATCAATTTTTTTAATAAATTCTAAAGGAAATCTTAATAAGGATAATTAAGGATAAAGGGAATTTAACGTCTAACCACTCTTTTTACCTTCTCCTTGGAGATAAGGACAATTTAGAAGTTGGAGAATCGGATAAGTTTTTTTCTGTATATAAATTTTCTGTATTACAAAGATCTAGAGATGTAAATGTAGTTTAACAAATTAATAGAAAAATTAGCTATATATATTAGCTATATGAATGATAACGCAGAAAGATTATATCTTCATTGGTGCTTTGAAAAGTTTGGTAGTAATAAGTTCGATCAGTATGCCATAAACTAAACCAGCGATCATAATTAAAATCAATCCTTGGATGTCAGCATAAACTGCCATGGGAAGACTTACGATTAAGCCAATTATCAATCCGTGTAGTAAATAATTCATTCGCCAACCTGAGATGCCGATAATGAATCCGAGTAACGTTCTGTTGAGAATTATTCCAGCAACTATAGCGGCGCTAAGTTCTACTGTACAACTCGACTTTGTGCCTAAATAGCAAACGATACCAGCCAAAACTCCAAGAATAGTGGCTATTATGACTCTTTTTGCATAAACCATTGTAAGCCTCCAATGTTAAGATTTAGACTATTATCTAACCACACCATTAAATCACATAATGAAAAATATCCAGCATAAAATTCTTTTGTGAAAAAGCCAAATACAGAATTCAAATTGGCTTCGGGTTTTCAAATTTCATTTGACTGATTTATCTAAACACTATAATCAAATATTTTTATTTTAAAGTGGCTTAACAGGAATACATATATCAACAATAAATTTTTTCTCTGGATGTTCATCTGGATCATTTAAATACATCTCATAGCATGGTCGATCGTCAGGGACATAGCCACTATTAGGTAACCAGTCTCTGTAAATCGATGCCCACGCTTCACTGAAATCCTCCACCTTAATTTCAAATTTTGCAACTGCATATTTGCCTGTAGGTATATCTGTAATGTTTATTTCACCGGTTGCAGGTGTTTCGTCTGGTACGGTAATACATACATCGGAGCGTAATTTCTCCTCCGGATTTTTTTGTGGGTCGTCATGGTAGATTGCCATGATATTCGTTTCGGGGAATCGTATAAGACCTTGCGAACCAGCCCATTGGAATATTTTTTCAAATGTTTCTCCGATTTTGTTGTATGGTCCTATATGACGGATGTAAGCTACGTGAAATTTAGGCATTTGCTTTACTTCAACGTTCATGTCATTCCTCCTTTTTATGTTTAAGTTATTTTTTTATTGTATGAAGAGAGTGTAAAATTGTCAACCTAAATATTACTATATAATTTGCTTTTTTTACTTTACTGATCTTATATAGCTTTCATAAACTCCTTCCCACTATTAATATGCACTAACTTTGAAGTGTTCTGTAAATGCTCTGATGAATGATGCGAAGATGAAAAACCACAGTCGAATGCTATTTCGGTTATGGAAATTTGCAAATGATCCGTGAGTTTCATTGCATCTATTGTAAGTTACTTTGGCGATTTCTCACAAGGCGTAAAGGAATTAATTCTTTATAAGGGAACACCTGGTGAACTGAGTAAAATATACTTTTATATTTTGAATGATATAAGGATTTGAATTCTCCAAAATAAGAAATTTAGGTTATTCATTGATTGAAAATTCTATAAATTATTGAAAACTGTATTACAAAAGCATGGTTCATCTTGCGTACCATAATAAGTAAAGATAATTATTATTTATCATCTCCCACCTGTATGCTCGAACTCGAAATGAACTCCAAGGTAATCTCCACCATAACTACCTGCTAATGGTGGCAGAGGAGAGGAAGCCATAACTGCACGTTTTGCCGATTGATCGAAAACAGAATTTCTAGAACTCTTTTCAACTTCAATATCTGTAATTTTTCCATCTTTTAGGATTTTAAAGTATATTATTGTTGAAAGTTTCCTTGAACTTCTAATAGGATTGAGCCAGTTATTGGCAATCTTATTTATAATTCGATTAAGGTAGAAATCGTCAGTGAAGTTCTCTCCATCCAACCGAACAGTTGCGCTTCCTTGCGACAATGTTTTCTTCGAAGGCTTCCTCTTCGGTTTAGGTTTCTTTTCTTTTTGTTTTTCTATCGGTTTCGGTTTAACCTTTGGTTTTTGTTTGAGTTTCGGTTTCGGTTTTTCATCGATGATTTTGGTTTTGGGTTGTTCTTGCATGGGAGAGGCTGCGGCTAAAATCTTAACCGTATAAACTTTTTCAGGTGGTTTCATTGGGGTTGAGATTAGTGAACTGACGTAAATTAAAATGAGCAGAAAAGCATGAATTCCGAGCGAATACGTAAAACTTCGTTTCATAAATCCATTGTGTCTTGTAGAGGGTGGTAAAGTATATTGAAATGTGTTGTTATCGATGTTGTAATTCCTTTTTAAAATTATGTTTTATTTATTATTAATGTGAACATCCATTTGTGGGAAAGGTATTTCTATATCATTCTCTTTGAAAGCTTCATAAATCTGCTCGATAAGCTCTTTCTCTGTTCCCCAAGCCTTAGTATAATCTCCTACTCTTACAAATAACCCAAGAGTTATTGCACTATCGTCGAGACTATCAACGAATGTATACGGTGCAGGATCCTTCATGATATTTGGATGTTTGGTTGCTACTTGTTCCATAACACTTCGAGCATGCCGAGTGTTTGTACCGTATGCAACGCCAACCATAACTCTAACTCTAAGGATATTGTTTGGGTATGAGAGGTTGATCAGTCGCTGCTGCAATAGCATGTTATTTGGCAATATAATAAGAGTATTATCGAATGTAAGTATTTTGCAACTTCTAAGTCCTATTTCCATAATATCACCCACCTCACCGGTGGACAATTCAATTCTATCTCCTATCCTGAACGGTTTATCAAACATTATTATTATACCGGATACAGCATTTTCAATCGTATCTTTCAAAGCAAGAGCTAATGCAGCGCCAGCCACACCAAGAGAAACAATTAACGCGCTGATATTAATTCCCAAATACGACAGAATCGTTATCCCAGTAATAATATAGACAACCGTTTTTGCTATATTTCTAAATAATGGGTAAAAAGCCTCAAAAGTTGTAATCTCATCGTCTTGGCTTAATTTATCAAATGTGATTTTAAAAAAACCGAGAATTACACCCGCTGAAAACTTTGCAATAATAATTATAGCATAGATAACTAGTATTTTTTTTAGTATGAAGATGGTGTTTTGGTGAATGTTTGGGAAAACGAAAACCACATTGCTCAAAATCCAGAAGAGTGCAAGAATTATCAAAATAGTATTAATTGAATTCTTTTTCATTTCCTCTAATACAATGGTGGATCCCTGCGGTAGCTTCTTGGATTTTCTTTTACGGGTAATTAAGCCTAAAATTAAAGAAAGTAAAAAAGAAACTAAAACCGATCCACAGAGAACGACAACCCAGATAATTAATTTGTGATATTGCTCGATCACATCGATTCTCCTTTGCTAAATATAAACTTAGAAAAAATAATTAAAAATATATATAAATCCACAGATTTTTATTGCAGGATGGCGATAAACTAATAAATTTTGAATTAAGGGGAGGAAAAGATCCTTGTCAAGTGATCCTATGAAGGTTGTCCTCTAAGGTTGAGCATACGCGAAGACTCCTTGTTGCAGGAATGAATCCTGTACTGGACGAGCGAAAGCAAAATACCAATGGTGACTATAAAACCTTTATCGTGCTTTTCGGCACAGGGTCCATTTTCCTCCCCATATTTTTATTCCTTAGAATTCCAATCTATAATTAAGATTTTATATTGGGAGTATTAGTTAAATGTTATAAAATTGTATATTATAAAAATGGATCAAACTGAGTTTAATATTCGGATGTTATAAATCCTTAAAATTTGGATTCTCAATCCATTTCAGGAGGTAATTCGCTTTCTTGATCCGGTTTATCAGGGCTTTCTAAACCCATGTTTTGTCTGAGCTCGAATTCAAGCTCTGAGAAAACCTCCGGGTGTTCCTCGATAAATTCCTTAGCTTTTTCTCTGCCTTGCCCAAGTCTGTCGCTTTTGTATGTGTACCAAACACCGCTTTTATCTATAATTCCTGCGTTGACACCTAAGTCGATTAACTCCCCGGACTTAGAAATCCCCTTTCCGTAAATTATATCGAACTCTGCAGATTTGAATGGTGGTGCGAGTTTATTTTTTACTACTTTGGCAATAGTTTTTGCACCGATCGATTCTATACCGATTTTGATTGCACTTCCTCGTCGAACTTCAATTCTTATTGTGGCATAAAACTTTAATGCAACACCACCTGTTGTGGTCTGGGGGTTACCGTATAGAATACCAATCCTCATGCGTGTTTGATTTATGAATACTAATGCTGTTTTAGACCTACCTACTACGGCTGTGAGTTTTCTCAAAGCCTGAGACATAAGTCTCGCTTGCATTCCGATCTTTTGATCTCCCATTTCGCCTTCTATTTCGGCTTTGGGAACGAGAGCTGCAACCGAGTCGACAACAATAATACTCATTGCACCACTTCGAACGAGAGTTTCCCCAATTTCTAAGGCTTGCTCACCGTAATCAGGTTGGGAAACCCACAGATTTTCAATATCGACGCCAAGTTTTCGTGCGTAAATTGGGTCGAGAGCATGTTCTGCATCGATGAAAGCAGCAATTCCACCTTTCTTTTGTTCCTCTGCTATAAGGTGAAGTCCCAAGGTTGTTTTCCCTGATGCCTCCGGTCCATATATCTCTGATATTCGACCTTTGGGGATTCCACCAATACCTAATGCAAAATCGAGTGTCAGACTGCCGGTTGGTATCACCGGTACCAGTTCAATAGCTTTATCACCAAGACGAATAAGATATCCTTTGCCGAAGGTTTTTTCTATCTGTTCTGCAGCGAATTCAACCTTGTTTTTGGGAGTTAGTTCTTCATTTTTGTTTTTTTTAGGCATTATTCCTCCGTTTTATTTCATAATTAAAGGGAAAACTTTTCCAATATTTCATAAATAGGTCCCTGTGGTGTCAATGTACTTCTGAAAAGAGTAATCTTTTCCCCACAAAATCTCAAGGGATTTACAACAATTTTCTTTATCTCGGAAACTAGTTTTCCAGTATTTACCTGTGATTTTATTCTACCGATTGTTATATGTGGTGAGTATTTATGATTGTCCGATTTTAACTCTATCGACATGCACACATCTTCAATTCCCTTATATACTAAAGACAGTTTATCTATTTCTCCATCAACACTGATCCAAACAACTCTCAGTGATTGACCACCGAATGTTCCAATTTTAGATAGTTTAAGCTCAATAATTCCTATACCTTCAAGAACCTTGGGAGTTTTGAGCAGCAATTTTTCAAATTGTTTGTAATCTATATTTCCAAGAAAGCGCAATGTTAGATGCATATTTTTCGAATCGACCCATTTTGCTTTTACAGGAAGTTTTGAAAGCCTTTTAATTACATCGTTATTGACCCAACCTTTTATATTGTCGGGAAGCTCGACCGCAAAAAAACTTCTCATTGTATCCTTTTGGTTGCTCATATCCTCGATTAAGCTTTTCTTTTGTTAATTGTTGTCAATCAGAAAGAGAAATAAATTTTCCACCATCCTCAAATCTATAGTTTATAATATCTCCCCATCTTAAAAATACCCAAAGCATATTTAATGCTGCGGTGGTTGTTCGTGTTCTTATCGTGTTTCGACTTCCAACGAAAGTGTATTTTCTAACATAGACTTTGTCCGGTGTAGCTAACGAAATGTAAATCAAACCTACAGGTTTTTCTGGTGTACCACCATCAGGACCAGCTATTCCTGTTATGCCTATACCATAAGTGGACTTAAGATTCTTTTTAATTCCGATTGCCATCTGAACAGCAACTTTTGAGCTTACAGCGCCGTATTTTATTAAATTGTTTTGTGATACTCCTAAAAAATTTCTCTTAACTTCATTTGAATAAGATACTATTCCTCCGAAGAAATAATTAGAACTTCCTGGAATGTCAACTACTCGTGATGCTAACATTCCACCGGTACAAGATTCGGCAACGGATAAGGTTTCTCCGCGATCCTTAAGTATTTTACCGATAACCTCTTCAATTCTCTCAGTCTCAGTTCTAGTAAAAGTATATTTAATCAGCAAATTATCCAGAATTTCATTAATCTCTAAAATATGTGAATGATTATCCGCTGATACAACAATATCAACTCCTTTTAACGATGAATAGTAAGATATTTCGACTCCTTTAGGGATAGGCAATTTCGAAATCCAGGACTCGAGAATCGATTCGGGAACTCCGATTGTTTTAAAAGTGAAAATATATTTTTGGGCAAAAGATAATTCATTTTTAATTAAACTTTTAGCATTTTCAAAAACAACTTTCATCTCAATTGGTGGTCCGGGCAATAATAAAATAAGTGTTTTGTTTTGCTTATAAAATATTCCTGGTGCGGTTCCCTCAGGATTATCCACGGCAATTCCATTCTCAGGAACGTAGCATTGAACAAGATTATTTTCAGGCATTACAAGACCTTTGGTTGAGAATCTTATTCTATTTTTCTCCTCAATTTCTTTATGGTAAATCATCTTGACATTAAGGAAATTGGCTAGAGCATTTCTAGTTATATCGTCAGGCGTTGGACCAAGTCCACCGGTGGAAACGATTATGTCAGCTTGTAACACCCCGGTTTTAAATGCAGTAACAAGATTTTCAAGTTTGTCGGGAACAGTTTCGTGATAAACGACTTCTATACCTATATTGAAAAGTTGACGTGAAAGCCACTTAAAGTTTTTATCTAAAATTCGACCCTTAAGGATTTCATCTCCAACAGTTAAAATTGCAGCAGAATACATATTTTCTCCATAATTCGTTAAATTTTGAAGACATATTTAATAAAATGCAAAATTATATTTGTGTAAAGCCCTACTATAATGTCATCCAATAACACACCCCATCCTCCTTTGATTTTTTCTGCTCTTCGAGCCGGAAATATTTTGAAGATGTCAAAAAAACGGAATAAGAAAAATCCTATAACAAAAATATAAATATTTTTTGGGATACATATAAGTGCAATAGCCATTCCAATAAATTCGTCGAGGACAATTTTTCCATCGTCGGTTTTCCCCCAGAATTTCTTTCCCACACCACAGAAATAAGCTGAGATTGGGATTAGTATTATAATTGATATGATATAATATATAGAT